>NZ_VPEC01000007.1:0-105553 GCF_013417355.1 Acinetobacter sp. YH12255 | reverse complement strand
GTAAGTAATTTAAAGTTAACAACAATTGATCCTCTAAACACAACGAATGAGGTCTTCCAGATTTTTTCTTGGCAAGTTCAGCGTGTTGTAACACTGATACCATTTTTAAGAATAATGGACGAGGAACGCCAACAAGTCGTTTAAATTCCCCATCATTAAATCTAGTTAAATTTTCATATTTCATGGGACTAGTATAAACAATTTTTTACTTTCGCAAGAGGTCTAATTAATCAATGAGAATGAAAACCACTTATAAAAAAATGCCGATTTTAAGCTGTTTTTTTGATAAAAAATGCCAAATAGCTTTAATGATTCCTTTCTGTTTGCAAGCTTTTGAGAGCAGCCAGCAAACCGTCAGCTACTTTGAATATAAAGAAATGGCCAATCAGGCCTGTGTATAGATAGAGTACTGAGGAAGAAAAACCTCCAGAATCTTGTAGTGTCCTGCATGATCGAAATAATTCAAAAATGACTCAAGCAGATAAAAATAAATATATTTACAGCTGAAATACAATGTTTTAGCGTTAATTCAACTAGAATCAGGAAAGTAGGAAATGCTCCTGATCTCAGGATTCAGCATGTATATATGCTGTTGCAGCATATTATGAAGAGCTGCTGATCTAGAGAAAATTGCATCTCCTCCATAAACTTAAAACAAGTGAATACCAATCCTTGATGGAAAAACCTATGCAATGTCCTAAATGTGGTTCCACTGACATCGAACAGCGTGATCACGAACAGAATTTAAAGAAAATTGGTGGCATTCTCATGAGCTCGGCCGGTGCCACTGCGGGTACAGTCGGTGGTGCCGCTTCTGGCGCATCCGTTGGCGCAGCGATTGGTACTGTTGCTGGCCCCTTAGGTGTAATTTTAGGTGGGACAGTGGGTACTTTTGTCGGGGCAATCAGTGTTGGCATTACCGGTGGCGTAATAGGGAATTTCCTCGGCAAAAAAGCCGGGATTTCCGTCGACCGTAATTTATTCTTGGATTATCAATGTTTAAAATGCAAACATAGATTTATTCAAAAAGATCAAAAAGATCAAAAAGATCAAAAAGATCAAAAAGATCAAAAAGATCAAAAAGATCAAAAAGATCAAAAAGATCAAAAAGATCAAAAAGATCAAAAAGAAGATTAATATCATGAAGGAAATGAAGTGAGTGAGTTCTTCATTTCCTTCTGAGTTAATGCTTAAGACTGATTGAGTTTTAAAGCCACTTCAGCCAGTCGTTTGCCCTGTACTTCGCACAAAACTTTTTCATCTGGGCTTAAACCCTGATCATGCCGTGGGCCACTGACATGACTGGCACCGTACGGCGTACCGCCAGTCTTGGTATTGGACAAGGCAGCTGTAGCATTACTGAGCCCCATAATCATCATACCGTGGTGGAATAATGGTGGCAGCATAGTCAACAAGGTACTTTCCTGTCCGCCATGCATGGAACCCGATGCGGTAAAGACACAGGCCGGCTTACCGTGCAGCGCGCCATTCAGCCATAGACTGGTGGTCTGATCCCAAAAGTATTTCATTTCTGAGGCCATATTGCCAAAACGGGTCGGTGAACCTAAGGCCAAGCCAGAACACTGGGCCAAATCCTCTAAACTGCAATAAATATCTCCTTCTGCCGGAATACTCGGCTCGGCTACGGTTACGACGCTAGAAATATTCGGGACAGTCCGAATTTTTACCGCCATTCCTGTCGATTCAACGCCATTGGCTATCAGATGTGCCATTTCTTTCGTTGAGCCATATTTGCTGTAATATAAAACAAGAACATAAGGTTGCATGAGGCTTCTTATTCATTACTTAAAAAAATAAAACTATACGATATTCTGTAACTTTTTTGGTTAAGCTAATGGATGAAAATTCATGATGATTAAAAAAATTGAGATTGGATGCACATGATTGTTGAGTATTTAAAAAAGTTACCCTTTTATGAGAAACACTGGTTTCAGTTTATTTTATTCGTACTCCGACGCTTTGAAGCAGACCGTTGTCGTGAGCAAGCCGGTTCCCTGACCTATACTACGCTTTTCGCAGTCGTGCCGATGTTGACGGTTTTCTTGGTCATTATTTCATCGATTAAAGCCTTAGAGCCTGCACGACAACAATTGCAACAGCTGATCTACAGTAACTTTCTACCCAAAACCACGATTGCCTTTGATAAAGCGCTGAATGCCTTTACCGATAAATCCAGTAATTTAACCGTGATTGGTATCCTGTTTTTATTCATTACGACCGTATTGATGCTCACCAGTATCGAAACGGCCTTTAACCGAATTTGGCGAGTGACTCAGACCCGAGGTGGAATTATCGGGTTTATGCGCTACTGGACTATCATTTCGCTGGGACCGATTTTACTGGGTAGTGCCTTCGTCATTTCATCAACCGTGGCTTCCATGAGTGTCCTCAGCAATAACTTTGCCGGGTATGAACTTAATGGTGCTTTTGTCCTCTGGGCCATTTCCTTTTCTCTGACCGTACTCGGATTTTTCATTCTCAACTGGACCATCCCCAATCGCAGTGTGCCACTCAAGTCTGCATTTATTGCCGGCCTATTTAGTGCAGTGGTGTTTGAGCTGCTTAAAAACCTGTTCGGTTTTGTGATGTCAAACTTTACCAGTTATGAGATTGTCTATGGTGCATTCGCCGCTGTGCCGATCTTTCTACTGTGGATTTATTTATCCTGGAATATTGTCTTACTCGGCGTTGAGATCAGTTATGCCCTGACGGCCTTTGAGTCTAGTCAGGATCATAAACGTCACCCAATCATCATGCTGCTGGATCTATTAGAGCTGTTTCATAAAAAGCAAAAAACTGGTGAGAGCATTAGTGAAGCAGAAGCATTAGATGCTTTGGGTCGTGATGAAATTGGTCGCTGGCCAAACTATGTGAGCATGTTTGAAAAACAAAATCTGATCAAACGTACCGATGACAATGAATATGTCTTGGTACGTGATCTGGATCAGGTGAGTTTTTGGGACTTTTATCTGCAACTTCCTTATCCATTGCCACGTAAGCATCACTTCACCGAGGCACATACCGAGGAAATCTGGATGCAGAAATTCTCGCCTAAGCTACAGGAAACCGATCAATATCTGGAAGAAAAGCTGAGTTTTCCACTTTCCGAATTGTTCCGGAATAAATAATCCTAAATCCTCTCGCTTGAGAGGATTTTTTTAAGTTGTTTGCGTAGACTTCCAGCAGACGATCGCACCTGCGGTCACCAAAGCAGTACCAATCCAAAAACTCAGCTCGGGTCGAATATCCAGAATCAGCATCGACATAACTGAAGACAGAATTGGCATAAAATAGGTGGCCAAAATCAGTACCTTGATATTGCCGTACTGCATGCTCTGATTCCAGTTACTATAAGCAATCCCGATCAGACTGCCTACTATGGCGATTTCCAGCCAGAGCTTCAATGAAGGCATCCTGAAAGGCTCATCCAAGCCCAGATGTAAGCCCCATAACGCAATGACGGCGACCACAAAAAAAATCGGTACGCCATTTTGTCCACGACCATATTTTCTGGTCAGAATGCAATAACATGGCCATAACAAGGCACCGATAAAAGCAAAGCCATAAGCCCAAGGATTTTCAGCTAAAACCTGCATAAGTTTCGATAGATTGGTAATTTCAGGATTGACCACCAACATCAGACCGACTACAGCAAGCAAAAATCCTGGAATGCCCCAAAGACGCGCCTGCAATTGCCGGGCAAATATCGAAAAGACAATCATCAAGGGTGGCCAGAGATAATTGATCATCGCAATCAGCATCACCTGTTCACGGTGATCCGACCAGGCAACTGCAACAAGAAATAGAATTTCATAAGCAACGAACAAAGCCCCACACCCCAATAGATAGCACTTGGACATTTGCCTGATTTTAGGAAATCCAATCAATGCCAGAATCGCCAGACTACTAAAACTGTAAATCAGGGCAATCCCCTGCACCGGACTGGTAGATTCGGTAATCAATTTGACCACAGCCACCAGACTGGCCCAGATCAGAATGGAAGACAGGCCAATCCAGGTGGCCAGTTTCATCGACCAGACGTTCATGTTTGCTCTTGAGGATTGTTCGTTGTATTCGGTTTTTTCAGCCATCCCTGCAAGCTCACCAGAATCACGCCCAGCATGACCATACAGGTTCCAACAATAAAATTCAGTTCGATCTGTTCATCCAGAATCAGCACCCCAAACAGCATGCCAAATACAGGCGTTAAAAAAGAAAATACGCCCAAACGTGAAGCCAGATAATGTTTCAGCATCCAGAACCAGATCAAATAACTGGCAAAGGAAATCAGCACGGTATGAAAGATCAGACTGGAAATAGACAGGGTCGTCCATTGAATGGTCGCTTGTCCACTAAAAAAGGCCAAGGGTAGCAATAATATGCCGCCCATCAATAATTGATAGAATAAGGTCTGGGTGGCAGGTGCTTCAGCCAGTCGGCTCAGACGTACACTGACAGTGGTGGCTGCCCAGAATATACCTCCGAGTAAGGCCAGAAAATCTCCCCACAAAGCATCGGTTTGTAAAGTAGAGCTTGTCTGTGGTCTGAGTAAAAAACTAACCACAATCCCGCTAAATGCCACGAAGATACCGCCCCATTGCACACGCGACAAACGCTCTGCCGGCAATTTCCAGTGCAGACCCAATGCGACAAAAATCGGCGCAGTATAAAGCAAAACAATGGTATGCGAAGCTGAGGTATAGCGTAGTGCTTCCCCAATCAGATAAAACTCGGTTGCGAACAGTATTCCGACCAGCAATCCTGCAGGCAAATAGCGGGTGCTCAAAAGCTGACGGCGCACGCTCTGCTGAATCAGGGGATACACCATGATCGCAGACAAGGCTGAACGCAAGGCAATTTGCATCAAGGCTGAAATATCACTGGCCGCCCATTTCAACACGACCTGTTGTAGCCCCCACAACATACATAATACAAACATGATGGCAGATGCTTTGGTATCTAGCGCCTGACGTTGCTTCACCCCTACTCCTGTGACCGCTTTAAAGTGCCCACTATAATCTTCTCTGCGGTAAAACAATACTTTTCTATTATTTTGCCAGCGCTGTAAATATTTTAAAACTCGATAAAAAAGGACTGCACTCGCAGTCCTTTCAATCAAAAAATAACGTTCAGCTTATTTAACCCAAGTCGTACAGACATAATCCTGAGACTGGCCTTTCAGGGTCATTTTCAACTGATCGCCTGCATGCAATGCCGCCACACCCGCGGGTGTACCCGTCATCACCACATCACCTTCTTCTAAAGTGAATACCTGGCTGATATCTGCCAGTAAAGTCGCGATATCAAAAATCAATAAAGCGGTATCGCCTTTTTGACGCAGTTCTTCATTCACCTCCAAAGTGTAATGCACATCTTGCCAGTCCGCGACCACATCATTCACAGGAATCCAGTCTGACAACAGACACGAACCATCAAAGGCTTTGGCACGTTCCCAAGGCTGGCCTTTTTTCTTGAGTTCATCCTGCAAGTCACGCAGGGTCAAGTCCAGACCTAAAGTCACCGCACCCACCGCTTGCAGTGCTTTTACAGGATCATTTTCTTTGCTTAAAGTCCGGTCAATACGCAAACTGAGTTCACATTCATAGTGGCAGTTGCCCCACTCCGGATTCCATTCAATCCCTGCATCGAGCGAGCCTAAGGCACTCGGTGGCTTAATAAATAAGACCGGACGATCAGGGATCGCATTTCCGAGTTCTTTGGCATGATCGGCATAACTGCGACCAACGCAGACAATTTTGGATGGGCGTGTACTCATGATCAAAACTTTCCTTTATTTGTCTTTATATCGATCTCTGGATTATTTTTTAAATGCATTCTCAAAAATGTTTTGCTCAGTCGCATCTTTAAAGGCACGTTTTGGCACAATGATGACGGTACGGTTTTTCAGTTCCAGCATATAGGTCAGTTTGCCGGCAGCAAAATTCTGCACTTCACTATACGCTACCAGCTTGCTACGCTCATTATTAAAAATCTCCGCATAGTCCTGATACAGATCGAGGCCTTGCTCACTCTTACCAAACTGATATTTGACGAACTGGCGTTTAAACATCATCGGTAGAAACCAGTAACGCATGATGCCTTGCAGGATCAGGAAGAATGCCCCCAAAGCCACGTAATAGCGTCCTACCCCGTCAAAGCCCATCGAAAAGCCCCAAAGGATAATCCCGATACTGACCAGAGGCGTCAGAAAACGTGAAATCTGCTTTTTGCCAAAAGTCGCCAAGGCAAAACCATCCTGAGATTCTTCTAAAGTCAGAAAATAACGGGTCGATAAAGTCGGTGCTGACTCAGTCATAGCATCACATCAAAAAAATAAAATCTTGCCCAATACTATAGCAAAATATGCACAATGCTTATGGCCTGACGCATCAATTACATAACTTTGCTTTGGAAAAACGTGTATTTAGTTTTAAATAAACAGCAATTAAAACAAAAAATATGCAACAGGATGTTGAATGAAAGGATTCAAGCAATGTATTGCAATCGGTATCTGTTCGGGTCTGTCTACTCTATCACTGGCCAAGATCATTCCCTGGGATGCAGAATTACCCAGTAGCCTGAGTGCTTATCCGGGCAATGCCCAACAATTGGCAGAATTAACAGGCGAAAGGATTCTGATTTATGCGCATCCGGTAACTAAAACCCAGCTTCCTACCTTAAACAGTAAGGCCACCAGCAAGGCACAATTTTATAGTGCCGCCGTGGTTTTGCCTGTGGCTGAAACACAGGTCGAGAAATTGCTACAGCATTATCCGGATTATGTTGGCCTGTTTCCGACTTTAAAGTCGGCCAAAATTTTAGAACAGCAAGGCTCGATTCAGCAGGTCAAATATCAGGTGCATATCCCCACACCAATTCCGATATTGAACTTCAAAGAAACCGTGGTGATGCAGCATCATCTGGGCAATAACAGCATCAGCACTTTAATTATTGATGCACCCATTCCTTATGGCGCGGGAAAACTGGAATGGTTCGCGCTTGATCCGCACAGAACTCTGGTGACAGTGACCCAGTGGGGCGACCTGAACCAGCCCAAAGGTTTTCTATTCAGTAAGATTCTCAATGCCCTGCCTGAAGCCAAACTTGGCATTCCTCCCAGTACCAACGCATTTGTACTCGAAGCACTGCAACAGCGCTTTAAAACCAGTCATGCCACAACACTCACCGCCCCGACTCCACAACTGAAATTTAATTCACAACAGCTACAGAAGATTGCCCAGCTTAGTCAAAAATCCGGCCAACCGGTCAGTTTTATTTTGCCCAGCTATCAGATTAAAGAAGGAAAAGCGTCAGAAAATTTGAGATTTAGCAGCACCTATCAATACTTTCCGCATTCGGTAGACAAGCTACGACCGTGGTTGGCTGCACAAGCCAGTCAACAGCTTTTCCCACGCCAGATCAAGAAAGTCGAACTTAACCCGATCAATACCCAAAGTGTAGATGCCAACTATAAAGTTTCAGTGGGCTTAGGCGTGATTCAGATTCCATTCAACTTCAAGATGCGTTTTTACCAGCCCGATCCCTTGCAGAATCAGTTCAATGCCAATGGTGGCGACTTAAAGTTTGTCAAAGGCGGCATGAAGCTATTGCCGCAATCACAAGGTAATCTGTTCCAAATCACCAGCAGCATGAAGATTCATGATCAGGTACCGTTTTTATTAAGGGCCATGCGCAGTCTGCCCTATCACGATGTATTACCTGCGGTGGGTGGCAATACCGTCTATGCACTCAAGGTACAGCAAAAATTAAGATAATCAACGAATCGGTAGTTATTGGTTTTTTATATGAAAAAGCGTTAAATATTACAGACGTAAAAAAACCGCATCAATGTGCGGTTTTTTCAGAATTCTTATCAAGATTGGTGCGCTCAGAGAGATTCGAACTCCCGACCCCTTAGTTCGTAGCCAAGTGCTCTATCCAGCTGAGCTATGAGCGCGACGTCTTGATGGGGTGCATTATACGGATTTTTTAAGGCTTGTTAAGTGTTTTTTAATAAAAGCACAACTGAATGTATAGTAATTAAACGATACAGCAGTATTTACAGTTTTCTGTGAGAATTTCTGCACATTTAGAGCTAAAAACAATTAATACCATCCGGACTTTGACGCTGCATTCAATGTGGCGACAAGCTCCATTTCATCCTGATGAAAAGTACACAGCAAATACCGAGAAAGATGTCCCCAAATTTCAGGCACAAAAAAACCGCTATGAAAGCGGTTGATTGTTAAAGTTGGTGCGCTCAGAGAGATTCGAACTCCCGACCCCTTAGTTCGTAGCCAAGTGCTCTATCCAGCTGAGCTATGAGCGCGTAACTTGTGTGCCTAGGTTGGCAATACGTTTTTATACTTAACTTACTTGGTGCGCTCAGAGAGATTCGAACTCCCGACCCCTTAGTTCGTAGCCAAGTGCTCTATCCAGCTGAGCTATGAGCGCGCGACATAAGTAAGCGTGGCGGTGAGAGAGGGATTCGAACCCTCGATACAGTTACCCGTATGCGTCCTTAGCAGGGACGTGGTTTCAGCCACTCACCCATCTCACCGTAACGTGCGGCCATAATACAAATTTCGGCATGGCACTGCAAGCGCAGCATCGAAAAAAAGTGCATATTTTTGCTCGTTTAAATACTTTTTAAGCAATTCAGCGATTTTTCGTACATTTTCCTGCTCAAAAAACCGAATAAATTTCCAGTTATCTAAAATGAACAGAAAATTGAAAACTTAAATGGATTATTGCAATCATTTACGTGCAGTCTGCGCACACATGTTTTATGCTAAACCTATCTCCTAAGATAAATTTAAAGACATGATGAAAAACTGGGTCGATCCTGAAGCAAAAGCTGAAGCCGAACGTTATGACAACCCTATCCCAAGCCGTACGCTAATTTTAGAAACCATAGAAAAAAATAATGCCCAGTCTCATGCCGACCTGGTAGAACATTTCGAAATCGCAGATCAAAAAAGTATTGATGCTCTCAGCCATCGTTTAATTGCGATGGTGCGTGACGGGCAATTGATGAAAGATGGTTATAAATTCCAGATTGCCGTCGAGCAGCCTGAATCCGAAGCGACGGTTTATATCAATTCCCGCGGGATGGGAACTGCCAACATTTCTGGCCAGGACGATCTCTTACTGGCTGAGCGTGAACTACGGCTGGTCTTTAATGGCGACCGTGTCAAAGTACGTCAAACTTCAGTAGACCGTAAAGGTAAAGCCTGGGGTTATGTGACTGAAGTTGTGCAGCACCGCGTTAAGCAGATCATTGGTAAAGTTTCCCTATATGAAGGTGAATACTTTGTTCAACCTGCCAGCCCAAATGCGCATCAGCCCATTACTCTTGAAAAAGAACTGATTGAACATGCGCAAGTCAATCTGGGTGATTCGATTCGCGTGGCGATTGATACTTATCCGACCCGTGAAGAATTTGCGACCGGTCATATTGTCCAGTCCATGGCAGATAAAGCCGATACCGAAATCATCATTCCACAAACCATTTTAGAATATGGTTTGCCCTATGAATTCCCGGAAGAAGTGATTCAGGATGCAGAAAGCTTTAAAGAACCAACAGAGAAAGACCGTGAAGGTCGTGTGGATCTGCGTGATTTAGCTTTGGTCACTATTGATGGTGAAGATGCACGTGACTTTGATGATGCAGTATATGCTGAAAAACGTCCGGGCGGTGGCTATCGCGTGGTCGTAGCGATTGCCGATGTCAGTCATTATGTACGTACAGGCAAACCGCTGGACGATGAAGCTCAGGAACGCGGAACTTCTGTCTACTTCCCGCACTTTGTTTTACCAATGCTGCCTGAAGCCTTGTCGAATGGCTTGTGTTCTTTAAATCCGGCTGTTGATCGTCTCTGTATGGTCTGTGATTTAAAACTGTCACGTGCCGGTCGTGTTACCGGTTTTGAGTTCTATCCATCCGTGATGCACTCTAAAGCACGTTTGACTTATGATCAGGTTGCCCAATATCTGGAAGGCGACAGTCAGGCCATTACCGAAGATCGCGAAGTTCGCAAGTCGATCAACACCCTGTTCCAACTCTATCAGGTTCTGAAAGGCTTACGTGCTGAACGTCATGCCATGGAATTTGAAACCGTTGAAACGTATATGACTTTTGATGAGCTGGGCGGAATTAAAGAGATTTTGCCGCGTAGCCGTAATGATGCGCATAAGCTGATTGAAGAATGTATGTTGTTGGCCAACGTGGCAGCCGCAGAATATGCATTGAAAAATGAAATTCCGATGTTGTACCGCGTACATGAGCCACCTGAGTTCTCGCGTATTCAAAAAGTCCGTGATTTCGTCAAGCTGCTTGGTTTGAAATTCCCGGAGCAACCGACCCAAGCAGATTATCAGGCGGTGATTGAAGCGACCAAAGACCGCATAGATGCACCAAGCATTCATGCGGTGTTATTACGCTCCATGATGCAGGCTTATTACGGCCCTAACAATGCGGGGCACTACGGTCTGGCTTATGAGGCGTACACACATTTCACTTCGCCAATTCGACGTTATCCAGACCTGTTATTGCATCGTGCCATTAAAGCGCATTTAAATAAAAAGCCATCTCCGCTTTCAGGTGGAGCTTTAGATGAAGCAGGAACACATTTCTCTGCCACTGAACGCCGTGCCGATGAAGCCTCTCGCTCGGTGACGACCTGGTTGAAATGTCATTATATGCAGCAGCATCTGGGCGAAGAATTTGTTGGCATCATTAGTGCGACAGCAGAGTTTGGCCTGTTTGTGACGCTAAAAGACCTGTATGTGGATGGTATGGTGCATGTCAGCCAGTTGGGCGATGACTTCTTTGTCTTTGATCAAGTCAGCCAGAATCTGGTCGGCCAGAATCGTGGTCAGGTCTTTGGTCTGGGCGATGAAGTCAAGATCAAGGTGGCTGGCGTCAATCTGGAAGAGCGCAAGATCGACTTTGAACTGGTACAGCAACTCAGTCATGCCGGCCGTGCGATCCGTGCCCGTGCGCCGCGCGTGAGCGAGAAAAAACCGGCAGTACGTCCAGCAGCAACAGAAGAGGTTTTTAGCAAGAATGAGCGCGAGTCTAAATCCAGCCTGAATGCCGATGGAGAACAGCCCATACGACGCAAAAAAGCCAAAGGAAAACCCAGCTCTTACAACAGCAAGTCTGTTAAAAAATCTGCAGCAAAGCCTGAAGCAAAGGCTAAAGATAAAGTAAAGAAAAAGACCAAGATCAAAAAGAAAAAGTCGAATGCAAAAGCCAAGACTGAATAATTTTTGACAGTATAAAAAGAGCGCTACGGCGCTCTTTTTTATTTATAATCAAAATATTAAAATAGGAAAAATTATAAGAATGAATACCATAACTATTTTTACTTTGATCATTTCTTTAATGGCTTTGCTTGTGACTTATGCCGTATTTAAATCTGATCAGCAACCACAAATTATAGTTTTTGCTCTTCCGCATTACGGTAAGCAATCTTTCATTCAACTACAGATAAAGAATATAGGAAAATCCATTGCCTATAATGTACAAATATCGAGTGATCAACCCATTCCTAAACGGGCCTTCGGAATTAAAAAATTAAATGCTTCAAAAGATTATTTTGATAGCGGTATTTTCAAACATGGAGTCAAAGTATTTCCACCCAATCAGAGCTATATATACGATTGGGGACAATACGGCGGCCTCAGAGAGGCTTTAGATAATAATCCTATCACCATGAAAGTCACGTATTGGTATAAACACCCTTTAAACTTATGGAAAACTCAAATCACTGATATTTCCATCATCGATATAAATGAACTAGAAGCCTTACCTTCATCTGATGGTGGATTTATTGAACAGCTTCAAAATATTAATAAAGAATTGAAAATATTAAATACAAAGCTAGAGAAAAAACTTTAACTCCCTTGATTTCCCCCACCAAAGGCCCTACATCTAGAACTAATATAGGCAATTGATTCGGCAGACCGACATGACTTTAGAAAAGGCAACTTTGCCTGTTCCACAATTTGATCAGATTACCCTGGCCGATCTCAAAGAAAAAATTGAAACAACCATTCAAGCCGGACAAAAGTTTTTAAATGAACTGACTGATACGCCAGACTCGGTTCAGGCTCAACTTGAGATTCTGGAACAGGTCGATACCCTCGAAAATAATATGAGTGAATCCTGGGGCGTGTTATCACATCTGAATGCCGTGATGAACAATGCCGAAACCCGTGACGTCTATCAAGCCTTATTACCGGGTCTGAGCGAATACTATACGCAACTAGGTCAACATACGGCGCTGTATCAAACTTATCAGCATATTCATGATGCATCAATTTTTAATGAATTACCTGCAGCCCAGCAAAGTGCCATCAAACTGGCCTTACGTGACTTCAAACTGTCTGGTGTGGCCTTAGAAGGCGAAGCGAAGAAACGTTATGCGGAAATTTCTGCACGTCTCTCACAACTGTCTTCGGACTTCTCCAACCATGTGCTGGATGCAACTCAGGCTTATTTCAGACCATTAGCTGAAGATGAGTTAGCGGGTCTCTCTGAAAGTAATATTGAGCTGTTAAAACAATATGGCCAGCAACGCGAGCTGGATCAGCCGGTGGCTACGCTAGATTTCCCGTCTTATCTGGCAATCATGACCCATGCGGAACATCGTGAACTGCGTGAAGAGCTGTATAAAGCCTATACCACGCGCGCTTCAGATCAGTCCGAACAGACTGAATTTGACAATACCGCCTTAATTGAAGAAATCCTCAGCTTACGTCAGGAAATGGCCAAGCTGCTCGGCTTCAACAATTATGCAGAATTGTCTCTGGCCAGCAAAATGGCGCCAAGTGTAGAAGCAGTAGACGAATTCTTGCGTGATCTGGCAGAGCATGCCCGTGCGCCGGCAACCAAGGAAATTGCAGAACTAAAAGCCATTGCCGCTGAAGATGGTATTGATGAACTGAAACCTTGGGACAGCAGCTATTATTCAGAGAAGCTGAAAATGCAGCAGTTTAACCTGTCACAGGAGGCGCTGAAACCTTATTTCCCTGCACCAAGAATCCTGCAAGGCCTGTTCAGTATTGTCAATCGCCTGTATGACATTCAGGTGATTGAACGTGAAGCGCCGGTTTGGCATCCAGAGGCGCGTTATTTCGAACTGGAAGATCAAGGTCAGGTGATTGGCGGTTTCTATTTTGACCTGTATGCGCGCCAAGGCAAACGTGGTGGTGCCTGGATGAGCGGTTTCCGTTCGCGCATGCAGACCCGTGATGGCCTGCAAAAACCGATCTGCTATATGGTGGGTAACTTTACTCCACCTGTTGGCAACCGACCTGCACTGCTCACGCATGATGAAGTAATTACCCTGTTCCATGAATTTGGTCACGGCCTGCATCACATGCTGACTGAAGTGGACAATATCGCGGTGGCAGGTACGCATGGCGTGGCTTGGGATGCCGTGGAGCTGCCAAGCCAGTTTATGGAATTCTGGGCCTGGGATCAGGACAGTCTGAATCTGCTCAGTGAACATATTGAAACCAAGGAATCTTTGCCGGCCGACCTGCTCAAAGCCCTGCTCGATGCACGTTTCTTCCAATCCGGTATGCAAACCCTGCGTCAACTTGAATTTGCCTTGTTTGACTTGAGTATTCACCGTGTCAATCCGGCTTCAAATGCTGAACAGGTTCAGGCCACACTGAATGAAATTCGTGAAAAATATGCAGTTCTGCCCACCACCGACTATAACCGTTTTCAGCACAGCTTTAGTCATATCTTTGCAGGTGGTTATGCAGCGGGATATTATTCCTATAAATGGGCCGAAGTTTTGGCCAGTGATGCCTTCGACCGTTTCGAAAATGAAGGGATTTTTAATACCACCACTGGAAAACAGTTTCGGGAAAATATCCTCGCAGTTGGCGGAAAAGATCAAGCACTTGACGCATTTATCAATTTCCGCGGACGCGAGCCAAAAATAGATGCATTGCTACGTCATCAAGGTTGGACGAACCGCTCTAAAAACGCTTAAACTAGCTTTTTAAGTTGATCACAAGGTGAGTATGATGACCATTAAACGTCGTTTCATTGCAGGCGCAAAATGTCCAAAATGTCAGGCGTTAGATCGCGTCGTCATGCTGACCTCTGGTGAAGATGAGTGGATTGAATGTATCGAGTGTGGTTATGAAGAAAATCGTCCCACGCATATTGACCAACCAGAAACACCAGCTGTTCCAGATGAAATTGGCGTGATTCAGTTTAAACCTCGTTCAGCAAAATAAAAAATCAAGGTTCAAGCTATGTCAGTAGAACAAAGAAATAACCCCAAACTTTTAATGGGGATTATGGGGGCTTTAGTTACTGTCGTTGTATTGGTGCTGCTCTATCAATGGTTGAATGCACCTTCGAAGGAGACACAACGCATGCAACAGGAGGAAATCGCAGCTGTTCCGGCAACCACATCTACAGCGACAACTGAAGAAGATACAGATGCAAGCAATGCGGCTGAGGCACTCGAGACCAAAGCATTAATCAGCGGCAGCCTGTTAAAAGCGCCAGTGCCGGAAAATTCTACTTTGGCCAACGAAGAGATGGCCAAATTAGCCGATATTCAAGTTCAGCTCAATGAGCAAAAAGCCACGCTAGAGGCGCAGCACAGCGATGCTGACCAGCTCATTCAATTGAAAGAGGAACAGATCAAGCTACTCGAAGCACAACTGGCTCAAGGCCAATAATCTTGATGCATTTTGGCTAGAAGATCTGCAGATCTTCTAGCCAAATTGTCTCCATGTCTACCACAGCCACCTCACCACTATTCAAAGCCATTATTTTACTGACCTGCTCTGCTTTTTTATTTTCAGTGATGGACGTATGTATCCGTTATGCCTCACAAACGGTTGATCATGCTACTGTGGTTTTCTTCTGTAATGTAGTCGGGCTGTTTATTTTCCTGCCTTTCATTTTCAACCAAGGTCGCGGATTTTTTAAAACTGAAAAACTGTGGATGCACACCTGGCGTGCGGTGGTCGGTCTGATTACCATGTATGGCTTTTGTTACAGTTCGAGCGCTGACCAAAACCGAATCTCCAGAAAAAATCGTATTTTATTTCTGTTTGATTGGCAGCCTGATTGCAATGATTCCGATGTTTTGGGTGTGGCGGCCCTATACTCTGACAGAACTTCAGCTATCTGATTACTGCCGGCATTCTGGCCAATTTCAGTCAGTTATTGATGTCAAATGCTTACAAACTGGCGTCGGCAGGACAAATTGGGCCGGTGAATTATGTGGTGATTTTCTTTGCCGGTATATGGGGTTTTCTGTTCTGGCAGGAGGTTCCTGATCTATATAGCCTGATCGGATTAGGGTTGATTTTCTGCGCGATTCTGCTGTGTAGCCCAATCCTGCAAAAGCGCCTGAATTCATCTAAAATCTGAGCCAAGAATTCAGATTAAATTAAAAAAGCACCCGTAGGTGCTTTTTTAGTGTCTATCTTTTATGGATACCAACCGAACAGCTTAAAGACATAAGGCACATAGGCGATGATCAGCATCGCAGGCAGCAGCACAATCACCGGTAAAATCCAGCGTTCATAACGGTAGTAAAAAGACAGATGGCGTACTTCTGCATCCGCTTCAGCCACTTCGGCATCGCCAATGGATTGTCTGGCCAACAGATGGTTCAGTGCCACCGGTGGCGTCACATAGCCCAGTTCAAAGCCAATCAGGGTGATCATCCAGAAATGCACCGGATGAATGCCGTATTGGTAAGCCACTGGAGCAACAGTCGCCGAGATCAGAATCACCGCACCAAACGGATCCATAATCATCCCGACAAAAATCATCAAGCCGACAATCAGGGAAATGACCAGAATAGTACTGCTGATATCGGTTGGAAACGCTTCCATAATTTCCATACGTTCCAGCAAGCCACCGACACTCACAGAAAGTGCCATCAGGATCACCAGCGCACCAATATGCCCCACGGTTTCACTGGTGGAGATATGCATCGACTTCCAGAAATCCACCTCACGCAAGATTTCTGTCGCCTTTGAACGCTGCACAGCATGATCAACCACCATTTCTTTGCCTGGTTGTTCGCTATGTTCAGCCTCACGATATTCTGCATTGGCTGCGGCACCGGCTGTCGCCAGTTCAGGTGTCGATTTTGAGTTTAGAGTTGCGGTCAAGGTTTCATCCCAATGCCCCACTGCCGGCAACGGCGCAGGTTCATGGCGTAACTTGTCGAACAAGACAATCATCAGCAGAATGACTGGCATCATCACTGGTGCGGTAAATTCATTCAGGTCAGTCGACAAAGCATATTTATAGAATAACCATATCAGAATAAAAATCACGATATATGGAATAATCGCAATGAAAGCACGACCAGATTGAGGAGCTGCTACAGTTGGCGCGGCAATGCGGAATTTGTTTTCTGCAAAGAACAGGGAAATTACCAGGAATAAAGTCGAGCTGAGTAGGAAGACATAAATCCCGTAGTGATACAGTAAGTCGGTGGTCACTTCTTTATTTAGTGATGCGACGACGACAATCAGCAAGCAAGGACGTAAAACCACACCCAGTGAACCGGACATTGCAGTGGCGGCCAGTGCAAACTGACGGCGTCCACCCGCATTCCAGACTTCCTTGTAAATAATCGCACCTGCGGCAATTACGAAAATCCCTGAAGCCCCAGTATAGGCGGTCGGTAATGCAGCTGCCAGCAAGATTAACCAGGTCAGGGTTTCAGGGGCCAGATTCCATGGACGCAGAATATTCAGAAACATGTCCACGACACGGGTCTGTTTCAGCAACATACCGGCCCAGATAAACAAGGCCAAGTTCAGAAAGATACTAGAAAACTCTACCAATTGACCGAGGTAAATCCCCTGTCCCATTGGATAGTCCATAAAGAAAGTGAAGTTTATCCCGGTAGTAATGGCCATATAGGCATATAGCGGTACACTCAGAAAGGCCAGACCAAAACTGCCACCCTCACGTGTTGGTTTTGGTTGTTTGATCACCTGATACAAGCTGATCAGGGTGAGTGCGCTGAACAGAATCATCCACAACCAGTAGATATATTTCATCTCCCCCATCGGCACGCCCGAGTTCAATACGGACTGATATTGGCTATAGGATGAAAATGCCAGGAAAGCATTAGCGACCAGCATGGCGACCGAATAAACTTTAAAGTCGATACGCGTGCTCGGGCTACGCAAGCCAATATGATGGGTTTTTAGAGTGGCACTGATCGCAGCAAAGACCACCATGATGACCAGAAGCAAAGCCCGGTTTTCCGTACCAAACTTGAAGATGCCAAAGAAAGAAGTTTCAAAGGTCCGATAAGCCCGAATACTTGGATGTGCTTGCACATGTTGAATGGCTTTATCATAAAACAGGTAGGATTCTTCACAGACCTGTTGTGCCTGTAACACCGCAGCACGGACATCCGCTTCCGAACGCACCCCGAAGAAGTCGGCATATTCATCGGCTGCATCGGCTTTTATCTGCTGCTGAACGCGTTGATCGACATTAATATTGCGTTCACATTGTGGACGCGTCGGCTCAGCCCTTAAAAATGAATATTGCATTCCTGTTGCCGGATCGCCGTAAATACGCTCCCCCATACGCAGCAACTGGCCGTGAATCATTTCCCCGGTGCCAATAATCAAAGTGAGCAAAAGTAAAACCAGCACGACGAAGGTCGAGATCCACTCTGTCCATATATAACGCAACAGACCTAATCCTGATCTGTTTTGATCATTATTTTGCATGTGTATTCCTATTTTTATTTTAGCGGCCTGATGCTTGGTCTAGGACGCTGATCTTCCCTTCTGCCTAGAAAATTCCTTTTCAAAGGTCAGGATCTTTATTCTATGTTTTGACTTTGCATGAAAATTGGCACAATAAAAATGACAATTTATATTTTCTTTTTGTATTTTCTGCCAAGTAAATTATTTATCTCTGCACTTTAATTATCCCGAAAATAATTGCTCACAATATAGATCAGCGCCAGAATCACGCCCCAAATCACCCCAAGTAAATGTGCCTCAACCAAAACCGGACTACCGATCAGCTGCGCCGTTCCGACATTGCCAATGGTGTTTTCCCAGACCAGTTTGGCAAAAATCAAAAATAATACCAGCGCCGCAAAGCCGCGTTCCCGCTTATACAGCAAATGTACACAGGCTACGGCGACATAGGCACCATGCAGCACGCCCGACAGGCCAGCATAGGCTTCAATATTGGGTAAGAAAAAATAAAAGCTTAAACTGATCAACGGTGGCAAGATCAGCAAAATGGCACAGAAATGCCAGACGGTAGCGCGTGGAAAAATGAAAGGTAAACAGATAAAGGCGAGAATGTTTAGAAAGTAATGAATCCAGCTCACATGTACCCAGTGCGCTGTCCAGAGTCGCCAGAATTCACCCAGCAGACTCTCTTGCCAGTAGATGAAATGATCATGAAAAATTTGCAGACATGCACAGAGAGAGACAAAAGCCGCTAGAAAAATAATTTTTCGTCGAAAATGTTGATCTAGCATCGGCCTGTTGTTCTCCCTGGCTATCTAATTTGACTTCATCCCTGAAGCTTTATGCATAGTATCTGCATTACAGATCCGCACTGAACAGATCATCGAGCTCGGAAGAATTGTCGGATTCATCCCAGAAACGTTGCATGCCATCATCGCCACTGCGTATACCGGTATTTTCTGTCCAGTAACGATCGGATATGCCACTGACCATAATCGCAGCCATACTGTCGATCAGCTTGAATTGCGGATTCACCGGTTTTTCCTCGGTACGGGCCTGAGCAAAGGTTTTCAAGGCATCCCGAACTTTGGCATCATCGCCACTGGCCTGAGCCGCTACAGCGTACAAGGCATGAGATAAACGTACACCTTTTTGCTCACCAATTTGTGTAGATTGTTTTAATGTTTGGTAAGGATCCGGCTTGCCTTCCCCAGCGCCTGGCAATAAAGTCCAGATCACCGCACGGGTGGCATTCGGAGCGCCCCAGAATTTCGCGTTATCCAGACACACCATGCCACGTTCAACCACGGCAGCAATATCTTTCGGTACATGCACTGCACCACCCGAGTTAATATCATTGGTCATGGCCTGTAAACCGCTGAGCATAGCCAGTAGATAAACCGTTTGCTCGATATCACTGTTCATGCGCGGGCATTCTTCGCCCAAGGGTTTCTGGTATTTTTTTTCATAACGGCTCTGGAACAGTTGATAACCGGTATATTGACGCTGTGCTGCCAGTGCCGCCCAGCGCTTCTGCTCGATTCGGGCATCCTGGGCTTCTGCCACCTGATTGGTTTTTGAAGCACGTAAATAGCGTAACTCGGCTTCCAGTGCTTTTTGCTCGGCACAAATACCGGCAGCCGAATACATCAGCACAGCCACCCGCGTTGGATCTGCCCCCATTTCTTTGGTTGCCATGATGGCCGGAGTTAGAGAATTGCCTGAATTACAGACCATCTCGGCATCATCCATGGCTAAAATTGGCGGGACAATATGGTTTTCGGTAAAACCCAGTGCAACATTGGCACCGGTTTTAATGACATGGGAACACCCCGTTAATACTGTTGTTGTTATTGCAATGGTCGCCATACCTTGGCATATTTTACGGACGCCTGACATTTTCCTGTCCTCTATAATTGTGATTATGTCCATCTTTCTGTTAAAGATATCAGAAGCATTTTGTGAATAAAAGAGTATTTACTCTAATCTGGACCAGACACTGTGCCATCAAACTGGCCGACTGCAATTGACTTGATCTGTTGAATTACCAAATTTTGGGCAAAAAAAAGTAGCATTGCGACGGTTCAGCACATGCTACTTATTAACTGTACAAACAGAGAGGCGGTAATAACTCTGCTTGATTAAGATGAAAATTTATCCTTCAGCACCGTCGCGAATTGTCCAACCACCAAAGCTGAAACAATCACTACGATCAAAAACATTTACACTAGAGATTCTATTGAGTTCTCTCGTATTTGCTTTTAGTGCGTTCAATGTACAGGCTAAAAATAAAACATAGGCGGGAAATTGTCATACAATTTATCTTACTGATAAGTCATTATTATTTTCTGTCTGACAATGAAAGCGCGTTAATGATCTAAGTATCTGTTTTATTGAAATTTCAATCAAGTGATTAAAATAGCGTTGTCTGACAACTAGATAAGTTTGGTCAGAACTTTCAGGGATTTCCATTGTTTTAGCGGTAATTGGTCACACCAGATCAATAAAGGCTGAGCCTTAGCGTGCTGAAAATACACCACAATATAAGCTTGATGATCAATCACATGACTAACACATACCCGACAGGTGGGCCGAGATTTGGCTGTCAATGACCATTCACGTCCATCCAGATATTCAAACTGTTCAATCTGGGGCGTCTTGCGATAAAACAGCTGATAAATCACCAGTCCCATCACAGCACACAATAGCCAAATTGTAATTGGCAGTAGCTGATACAGCAGGTACATCAACAGTGCAAAAATAAAAAGCTGAAACGCCAGTGCACAATAACTGCGTTTCAGCTTGAAACAGCGATTATCCATGGACGTAAAATTTAAGCTTCTTGATCAAATCTTTTAATTCAGGACGCGGCGGCTCAGAGACTTCCATAAACCAGTCCAGCAGATCTGGATCTTCCTGATCGACCAACTCAGCAAACATCTGCTTTTCAAATGGATCAGCAGTTAAGTAGTAGTTTTTTACGTAGGGATCAAAATATACATCCAGCTCTTTTAGACCACGACGCGCGCGATAAATCACTTTGCGCTCTTCTAAGGTGATGTCATCAGTCATCGAATTTCCCCAATTCGTTATAAACCGGAATAGTTTACCTGAAGCCATCGCTGAATTTCGAGGGATTTCATACAAATGACCAAAAGCATCAGCATATTTAAGTTATTTGAACATTCCGCTCATTGTTGCTGATCTATGCTTGACCTACTTTAAAGCAAACAGATCAGAATAAGGAATAACAAGATGCAATCTGCAGCCATTCGCCCGCTTGCCCCGATGCTGCCCCGCCAGCTTTTTACTGCCGAACATGAAGCATTTCGTCAAACCGTACGCAAGTTTTATGAAAAGGAAGTTATTCCGCATAGCGAGCGCTATGAAAAGCAACAGCATGTGGATCGAGAGCTCTGGACTAAAGCGGGTGAACTGGGACTACTCTGCGCCACCATGCCAGAGCAATATGGCGGCTCTGGGGTAGACCGGCTGTATAGCATGATTCTGATTGAAGAACAGGCTTATGCTGGTGATTCAGCCACAGGTTTTTCCCTACATTCAGATATTGTCGCCAATTACCTGCTGAACTTTGGCAATGATGCTCAAAAACAGCAGTGGTTACCCAAAATGGCTTCCGGGGAAATCGTCACCGCGATTGCCATGACCGAACCGGGAACCGGTTCTGACCTGCAAACAGTACGTACCTCTGCGGTACTGGATGGCGATGACTATGTGATTAATGGATCCAAGATCTTTATTACCAATGGCTATCTCTGTGATATGGCGATTGTGGTCTGTAAGACCGGTCATAGTGACAAAGGCTCGGCCAATCTCTCATTGATTATGGTCGAAGCCGACCGGGCCGGATTTAGCAAAGCTAAACCGCTGAATAAAATCGGCATGAAAGGCCAGGATACTTGCGAGCTGTTCTTTGACGATGTACGCGTACCACAAGAAAATTTGCTCGGTCTGGAAGGCATGGGCTTTATGATGTTGATGAAAGAACTGGCCTGGGAACGCCTGATTGTGGCAATGATGTGTCAGGCTGGCGCTGAAGCTGCTTTCGCACATACAGTGAAATATACTAAGGAACGTCAGGCCTTTGGCAAGAGTATAAGCCATTTTCAAAATACCCGCTTTAAACTGGCAGAAATGCGTACCGAAATCGAGTTTTGTCGCGCTTATCTGGATCGCTGCATGGAGCTGCAACTCAAGCAAGAACTAGGCATCGATGCCGCTGCTGCGGCCAAATACAAGATTTCAGAAATGTGTAGCAAGGTGGTAGATGAATGCCTGCAATTGCATGGTGGTTATGGCTATATGCTGGAATATCCAATTGCCCGGGCCTATATCGACAACCGTGCCAACCGGATTTATGCTGGTACCAACGAAATCATGAAAGAACTGATTGCACGTTCACTGTAAACTGGACGCATAAAAAAGGAGTCACTCAGGACTCCTTTTTCTTCAGTTCAATATCCGACTTTAAGAGACCAGACGCGGTTTATGTTTAAGAGCCTTGCTGTTTTTCTTAAATTTCAGCACCCTATCTTCAAACGAAGCTTGTTTGAGTTCCTTACGATCTGCCAGATAATTATTGCTGACTTTCCACGGTGCATGTTTACCTTGTTTTGGCATCACATCTGCAGCACGGGCAATATAGCCCGAACTGAGACTACCCATCACAGTATCCTCTAGCAATTCAGTCTGATCACCCTGAGCGATGACTTCAGCATAGCCCTGCTGATCCATATAGTTCAGCAAACGGCAAATGTACTCAGCGGCAATATCGACTTTTAAAGTCCAAGAGGCATTGATATAACCAATAATTAGCGCCATATTCGGCACATCACTAACCATGATGCCTCTATACAGCATATGTTGTGAGGTATCGACAGGTTGACCATCAATCGTCGCCTGAATTCCACCAAGAATCTGGATATTTAAGCCTGTGGCTGAAACGATAATATCTGCCTCCAGATGTTGACCCGATTTCAGCTGAATGCCAGTTTCAGTCAAGCTTTCGATCTGATCGGTTACAACTGATGCCTGCCCTTCACGTAAAATTTTAAACAGATCACCATCCGGCACCACGCATAGGCGCTGATCCCACGGCTCATAATTCGGGGTAAAGTGTTTCATATCCACTTTACCTTTGAGCTGAAACTGCACGGATTTAAGTAACAGCGTTTTTAACAGTTTTGGCTGTTTTTGTGCCAAGGCATAAATTCCGCGCTGCATGCCAATATTCCGGGCACGGGTAATTTTATAAGCCACATCTTCTGGTAGATACTGCCGCATCTTTGCATAAATCATATCAATGGAGGGCACTGAAGCGATATAGGTCGGGGAACGCTGTAACATGGTCACATGCCCGGCGCCGCCTTTGACCATCGCCGGAACTAAAGTAATCGCGGTGGCACCACTACCAATGATCACCACTTTTTTGCCCTGATAATCTAAATTTTCCGGCCAATGCTGCGGATGAATGAATTGACCTTTAAAAGCCTCCTGATTTGGAAACTCAGGCTGAAAACCTTGGTCATAATTGTAATAACCGGTACAACTCAGTACAAAATTCGCAATCCAGATCTGCTTCTTGCTGTGTTCATCCTCAATCTCTACTGACCATTTACAGGTCATAGAATCATAGTTGGCGGTTAACACACGGTGTTGATAATGAATTTTCGATTCCAGATTAAATTCATCTACTACTTCGGCCAGATAGCCCTTAATCGAAGCGCCATCGGCAAGTACACTGGCTTTTTTCCAGGGTTTAAAATTAAAACCAAAGGTCGACATATCCGAATCAGAACGAATTCCCGGATATTTAAATAAATCCCAAGTTCCGCCAATGCTGGCACGTCGCTCAATAATTTCAAATGAGCGCTGCGGACAATGTTTAGAAAGATGCGCTGCCAGACCAATTCCCGAGATCCCCGCACCCACAATTAAAATATCGATTTGCTTTTCCATATTGTTCTTTTACCTAAGCGATACTATCTGTTTTTATTAAATCACAAAATTGACAATACACAATGTCAAGTTTAATAAAAAGCCATTATTTTTTTATCTTTTCAGGCCAGATTCAGATTAGTTCTGCATGATGCAAATACCTGAAAATAAATTTCAGACATTAAAAAAGGCCGGTTTATTCAACCGACCTTTTCGAACAACTCGCGTTATTCTTCACGAAATTAGTTAACTTCGCGATCTACTAGCTCAACGTAAGCCATCGGTGCAGCATCACCTGCACGGAAGCCCGCTTTAAGAACACGTAGATAACCGCCGTTACGCTCTTTGTAACGAGGGCCAAGAACGGTAAATAATTTACCAACAGTTGCTGCTGAACGAGTACGAGCAAACGCCAAACGACGGTTTGCTACTGTATCGTTTTTAGCTAAAGTGATTAAAGGCTCAGCTACACGACGTAACTCTTTCGCTTTAGGCACAGTTGTTTTGATCAACTCGTGCTCGAACAAAGAGTTAGCCATGTTTTGGAACATCGCTTTACGATGGCTGCTTGTACGGCCTAATTTCACACCACTATTACGATGACGCATGGTGATAGTCCTACTTAATTAACGGCTACGATAGGCGAAACGATCGTCCATACGGAGACTAGCCGGTGGCCAGTTCTCTAAACGCATGCCGAGTTGTAAGCCTTTAGAAGCCAGAACATCTTTGATCTCAGTAAGCGATTTTTTACCCAAGTTAGGAGTTTTAAGCAACTCAACTTCAGTACGCTGTACAAGATCACCAATGTAGTAAATGTTTTCTGCTTTCAAACAGTTAGCAGAACGAACAGTTAGCTCTAGATCATCTACTGGGCGAAGCAAGATTGGGTCAACTTCTTCACGCGGCTCTTGAGCCACAGGTGCTTGATCTTTCTGAAGGTCAACAAAGATTGCAATTTGTTGTTGCAAGATTGTTGCCGCTTTGCGGATTGCTTCTTCAGGATCTACAGTACCATTGGTTTCAAGATCAATGACCAATTTGTCAAGGTCAGTACGTTGTTCTACACGAGCGTTTTCCACTGTATAAGACACACGTTTGATTGGGCTATAAGAAGCATCTAACTGCAAGCGACCCACTGGGCGAGTTTCGCCTTCTGGGAAGCGTGAATCAGAAGTCTCGTAGCCACGACCTTGAGCAACTTTCAGACGCATTTTCAATGAGCCTGAGGCACTTAAAGTACCGATCAAATGTTCAGGGTTAACCACTTCAACATTATGAGGTAAACGAAGGTCAGCCGCAGTTACGTCGCCTGCACCTTGTTTCTCTAATGTTAAGTATGCTTCATTTTGATCGAACAGCTTAATCGACAATCCTTTTAGGTTCAGCAAGAGCTCGACGATGTCCTGCTGCAAGCCTTCCAAAGTACTGTACTCGTGCTCGACCCCTTCAATCTCAACTTCTACCACAGCTGCGCCAGGTAGAGAAGAAAGAAGGATGCGACGTAAAGCATTACCCAGAGTATGACCAAAGCCACGCTCTAAAGGTTCTAGAATAACTTTTGCCGAGGTCCCGCTTGCCGCTTCGACCTTGATCGCTTGCGGAGTTAGAAACTCATTTGCAGTACGCGTCATATTGCTTCCTCAAGGATTATTTAGAATACAATTCTACAATCAAGCTTTCGTTGATTTCAGCAGGTAAATCAGAACGATCCGGTGCAGCTTTGAACGTACCTTCTAATTTAGAATGGTCGATTTCCATCCAAGAAGGCATGCCACGTTGAGTTGCTAATTCAATTGCGTTTTTGATACGTAATTGTTGTTTAGCGCCTTCGTGAACTGCGATCACATCACCCGCTTTAACTTGGATAGACGCAATGTTAACACGACGGCCATTCAAAGTGATGCTGCGGTGAGATACTAACTGACGAGCTTCTGCGCGAGTAGAACCGAAACCCATACGATAAACAACGTTATCAAGACGGCTTTCAAGTAGCTTCAACAAGTTTTCACCAGTTGCGCCTTTAACACGAGCAGCTTCTTTGTAGTAGTTACTAAATTGACGCTCTAAAACACCGTACATACGACGTACTTTTTGTTTTTCACGTAATTGTAGTGAGTACTCAGACTGTTTACCGCCACGAGCTCCACCATGTTGGCCAGGAGCTTTAGCGTGTTTTTTAGTTTTTACATCAAACGGTTTAACGCCTGATTTAAGTTGCAGGTCTGTCCCTTCGCGGCGAGAGAGTTTGCATTTTGGACCAATATAACGAGCCATGAATGTTTCTCCTTACACGCGACGTTTTTTAGGTGGACGGCAACCGTTGTGCGGGATTGGCGTCACATCGGTAATGCTGTTAATTTTATAACCCACTGCACCTAAAGCACGAACCGCAGATTCACGACCAGGACCAGGACCTTTTACAAGGACGTCCAAGTTTTTCAAACCGTAGTCTAAAGCAGCTTTACCAGCAACTTCAGCAGCTACCTGAGCAGCGAACGGAGTTGATTTACGTGATCCACGGAAGCCTTGTCCACCTGAAGTGGCCCAAGCCAGTGCATTACCTTGACGATCGGTAATAGTCACAATGGTGTTATTAAAAGAAGCGTGAATGTGTGCGACACCTTCAGAGACGGTACGAGTGACCTTCTTGCGTGCGCGAGTATCTTTAGCCATCTTTTAGCTTCCAGAAATCTTATTTCTTAATAGGTTTGCGCGGACCTTTACGGGTACGAGCGTTAGTTTTGGTGCGTTGACCGCGGACAGGCAAGCTGCGACGATGACGAAGACCGCGATAGCAGCCTAAATCCATTAAACGTTTAATGTTCATGGAAATTTCGCGACGTAAATCACCTTCGGTCGGAACCTTAGCAACTTCTGCACGAATCGCATCAAGCTGAGCGTCATCTAATTCACGGATCTTAGTCGTTGGAGCAATACCCGCAGCAGCTAAAATAGCTTTTGAAGTATGGCGACCAATACCAAAGATATACGTTAGAGAGATAACAGCGTGCTTGTTATCCGGAATGTTTACACCGGCAATACGAGCCATTCAATTTTCTCCAAAAAGGCAGTAGATAATCAACCGCCCCACAAAAATCTTGAGGGGCGGATAATAACCCAATTCGCCTACAGAAATCAACAGGTCTTAATCAGATTAACCTTGACGCTGCTTATGACGAGGTTCTGCGCTACAAATTACGCGGATAACCCCATTACGACGGATAACTTTACAGCTACCACAAATTTTCTTAACAGAAGCTTGTACTTTCATGATGAAACCTCTAAGTGCGCTTATCCCTTAGGATGAGCTGTCGTTTTTCTCATTAACGTTTGATTATCGTACTGGTGCGAGGTGAGGTGTGACTGCAGCTGAGCCATAAAGTCCATCACTACTACCACAACAATCAGCAAAGAAGTACCACCCAAATAGAATGGAATACCAAATGAACTTTGCAACACCATCGGCATCAAACAAATGACGGTGATGTAAATCGCGCCAATAAATGTCAAACGACTGAGAATATGATCTAAGTAACGAGCAGTTTGCTCACCTGGACGTATACCAGGCACATAAGCTCCGCTGCGTTTCAAGTTCTCTGACACTTCTTTAGGACTAAATACCAGTGCTGTATAGAAGTAACAGAAAAAGATAATTAACGCACCAAAGAGCACCAAATACAACGGCTGACCAGGCGACAATACCAATGCTACATCTTGCAGGCTACGCTGAATAAATCCGGCATTCGGATCTGCACTACCCACCCACTGGCCTAAGCTCGCAGGGAACAACAGCAATGAGCTGGCAAAAATTGCCGGAATCACACCCGCCATATTAATTTTCAATGGCAAATGTGTCTGCTGTGCAGTAAATACACGACGACCTTGTTGTTTTTGAGCATAGTTGACCGGAATACGACGCTGCGCTTTCTCGATAAACACGATAGCTGCCAAAACACCCAGAGATAACAGACCAAAAATTACCAAGCCAATCAGGCTGGTCTGGCCATTATCTACAGATGACAAAGATTGCATAATTAAATTAGGCAATCCGGCAACAATACCCGCGAAGATGATCATGGAAATACCATTCCCCACCCCACGTTCGGTAATCTGCTCACCCAACCACATCAAGAACATGGTCCCCGCAACCAATGAGGTTACTGCAGGAATATAAAAAGCCAGACCAGTATTCAGGGTAATCCCCTGACTGATCAAGCCTGCACACATCCCGATCGCTTGTACAAGCGCCAGAAATAATGTGCCTTGTCGTGTGTATTGATTTATTTTACGTTTGCCTTGCTCGCCTTCTTTTTTCAAAGCTTCCAGCGAAGGAACCACTGTCGACATCAGCTGCACGATAATCGATGCAGAAATGTAGGGCATGATCCCAAGAGCAAGAATAGACATTCGTTCTAATGCACCACCGGAAAACATGTTAAACAAACCAAGGATAGTACCTTGGTTTGCATTAAACAGGTTTTCTAGGGCCGCATTATTGATGCCCGGTACTGGAATATGCGCTCCTAGCCGAAACACCAACAACGCACCAATGAGAAACATCATTCGACGAATAATTTCACGGTATTTCACATGAAATGGTTGGCCTTTCATCATGTTGACATGACCTGAAGAACTAGGAGTCATAGACACTGGGGATTACTCCTCGACTTTGCCGCCAGCAGCTTCAATAGCAGCTTTAGCGCCTTTAGTCAATGCAACACCTTGAACAGTGAATGCACGAGTAATTTCACCAGAAAGTACGATACGAGCACGGATCATGTCTTTACGTACAACGTTCGCCGCTTTTAAAGTTTCTAGAGACACGATGTCGCCTTCAACTTTAGCAAGCTCAGATAAACGTACTTCAGCAGTTTTCAAAGCCAATTGGCTAGTGAAGCCGAATTTAGGCAAACGACGATAAAGTGCTGTTTGACCGCCTTCGAAACCTGGACGAGTACCACCGCTCTTACGTGAGTTTTGACCCTTGACACCACGGCCACCGGTCTTACCAACGCCAGAACCGATACCACGGCCTACACGAAGGTTGTCACGTTTAGCACCTTCTGCAGGTGCAATTGTATTTAAACGCAGAGTCATGGCTTATTCCTCTACACTAACCATATAGTAGACTTGGTTGATCATACCACGGTTAGAAGGCGTATCTTGCACTTCTACAGTATGACCAATACGACGCAGACCTAAACCTTGCAGGCTCAGCTTATGATTTTTCAAGCGGTGCGATGCAGATTTAGTCTGGGTAACTTTAATCGTTTTCATGATTGATTACCCTTGAATTTGTTCTACTGAAAGACCACGTTTCGCAGCAACCTTCTCAGGAGTAGTCATATCACGCAAACCGTTGAAAGTTGCGTTAACTACGTTAGCAGCGTTAGTAGAACCACGGCATTTAGTCAAAACGTTACGTACACCTACAGCTTCTAGAACTGCACGCATAGCGCCACCAGCAATTACGCCTGTACCTTCAGAGGCAGGCTGCATGAATACGCGACTAGCGCCATGACGTGCATGAATTGGGTGCTGTAACGTACCATCAACAAGGTCAACAGTAATCATGTTGCGACGAGCAGCTTCAAGTGCTTTAGAGATAGCAGCTGGAACTTCACGTGCTTTACCACGACCAAAACCTACGCGACCATTACCATCACCCACAACAGTTAATGCTGTGAAAGAGAAGATACGACCACCCTTAACAACTTTGGCTACACGATCAACGGCAACCAGCTTTTCAACAAGACCTTCGTTTTGTTCAACTTTAGCCATGATTAGAACTCCAAGCCGTTTTCACGAGCAGCATCAGCCAAGGCTTTGATACGACCATGATATTTAAAACCAGAACGGTCAAATGCAACTTTAGTAACACCAGCTGCTTTAGCGCGTTCTGCGATTAAAGCACCTACTTTTTGAGCTGCTTCAACGTTACCAGTTGTACCTGCACGTAGAGTAGCGTCTAAAGTAGAAGCTTGCGCTAATACTTTGCCACCATCTGCAGAGATAACTTGAGCATAGATGTGACGCGGAGTGCGGTTTACACACAAACGAGTCGCACCCAATGCACGGATGTGCAAGCGTGTGCTTTTCGCACGACGCAAACGGGATTGTTTCTTTTCGTTCATAAGAACCTCGCGCCTTATTTCTTCTTAGCTTCTTTACGAAGTACAACTTCGTCAGAATAACGAACACCTTTGCCTTTATACGGCTCTGGTGGACGGTAACCACGGATATCTGCAGCAACCTGACCTAAAGCTGCTTTGTCAGCAGATTTAAGTACGATTTCAGTTGCAGTTGGAGTTTCAGCAGTTACACCTGCAGGAAGTGCATAATCGATCGGGTGAGAGAAACCAAGGTTAAGATGAACAACATCACCTTTAACCGCAGCTTTATAACCAACACCGATAAGCTGTAACTTACGTTCGAAACCTTCGCTAACACCTTTTACAAGGTTGTTAAGCACAGCGCGAGCAGTACCAGCTTGCATCCAAGCGTCTTTCGACTCTTGTACTGGAGCAATAGCCAGAGTACCGTCTTCCTGTTTAAGCTCGACCAGCGCATGCAGGTTGAAAGACAATGTACCTTTAGTGCCTTTCACTTCGACCTGCCGGCCGTTCTGAGTAACTGTTACACCATTCGGTACAGTTACTGGGGCTTTAGCCACACGAGACATGAGGAATCACCTATTAAGAAACAAAAGCAATAACTTCACCACCAACGCCTGCAGCACGTGCAGCGCGATCAGTCATGATGCCTTTGCTTGTAGAAACAATTGCAATACCTAAACCTTGCTTAACGCTTGGAAGTGCATCTTTACCGCGATACTGACGTAGACCTGGACGGCTTACGCGTTTCACAGTGTCAATCACTGGCTTGCCTTCAAAATATTTTAACGTAATTGTTAAAGTTGGTTTGCCTTCAGCTTCCGCAACTTCTACGTTAGAAATGTAACCTTCTTGTTGAAGTAAGTTAGCAATTGCAACTTTCAACTTAGAATTAGGCATAGAAACAGTTTGTTTCTTCGCCATTTGTGCGTTACGAACACGTGTTAGCATGTCGGCAACGGTATCTTGCATACTCATTTATAGTGCTCCTTACCAGCTTGCCTTAACAACGCCAGGTACATCACCTTGCATTACTGTTTCACGTAATTTGTTACGGCTTAAGCCGAACTTACGGAAATAGCCATGCGGACGACCAGTTAAACCACAACGGTTACGTAGACGTACTGGAGATGCATTACGTGGTAATGCTTGCAATTTCATCATCGCTTCGAAACGTTCTTCGTCTGATGCATTTACGTTTGCAATAACAGCTTTTAATTCAGCACGTTTTGCAGCGTATTTAGCAACAGTAGCTTCGCGTTTCAATTCGCGATTAATCATACCTTTCTTAGCCATATCGACCTCTTATTTGAACGGGAAGCCGAATGCACGCATAAGCGCACGGCCTTCGTCATCGGTGCGAGCAGTCGTAGTAATGGTAATGTCCATACCACGAATACGATCAATCTTGTCAAAATCGATTTCAGGGAACATGATCTGTTCCTTAAGACCCATTGAGTAGTTACCACGACCGTCGAATGATTTCGCAGAGAAACCACGGAAGTCACGGATACGAGGGATCGCAATCGAGATCAAACGGTCTAAGAATTCGTACATACGTTCGCCGCGTAAAGTAACTTTACAACCGATCGGCCAACCATCACGGATTTTAAAACCAGCGATTGATTTACGAGCTAACGTAAGTACTGGTTTTTGACCAGCGATAGCTTGCATATCTGAAAGAGCACCATCAAGGAGTTTTTTGTCAGCAGCAGCTGCGCCAACACCCATGTTGATCGTGATTTTAGTGATGCGAGGAATTTCCATCACATTTTTAACGCCTAAAGTCTCTAATAACTGAGCTTTAAGTTCGTCATTGTAACGTGTTTTAAGTCTGGCCATGGCCTATATCAACCTATTACTTCGCTACCGCCACTGATTCACCATTTGATTTGAATACGCGAGTTTTCACGCCATCAATCACTTGGTAACCAACACGGTCAGCCTTTTGGGTTGTAGCATTAAAAACTGCCACGTTTGAAATATGAAGCGAAGCTTCCTGAGTTACAACGCTACCTTCAGCGCCTGTAGCACGGTTCGGCTTTTGGTGCTTCTTCACCAAGTTAAGGCCTTCAACCTTAACACGGTCATTAGAAACAGACAGAACAGTACCCTGTTTGCCTTTTTCTTTACCTGCGATCACAATTACTTGATCGCCTTTTTTAATCTTAGCCATGATCGCCTCTTATAGAACTTCAGGAGCCAATGAAATAATTTTCATGAACTGTTCAGTACGAAGTTCACGAGTCACTGGTCCGAAAATACGAGTTGCAATCGGCGCTTTGTTGGTGTTCAAAATAACAGCAGCGTTATCGTCGAAACGAATCACTGAACCGTCTGCACGACGGATACCGAATTTTGTACGAACCACAACTGCATTCATCACGTCACCTTTTTTAACACGTGCGCGTGGAATTGCTTCTTTTACAGTAACTTTAATAATGTCGCCAACAGAAGCATAACGACGATGCGAGCCACCAAGTACTTTAATACATTGTACGCGGCGTGCACCACTGTTGTCTGCTACGTCGAGCATAGTTTCGGTCTGAATCATTGCCCTACTCCAAAACCGAGCAACACCGGTCGAAATTTCGAAAGGCTCAAAGAGTACTCGAAATTGACCGATGATGCAACAAGAACGTTAATTACTCAGCAGCTGCTTCAACAACTTCAACTAGAGTCCAAGACTTAGTTTTAGAAATTGGGCGGCTTTCTTTAATGGTTACAACATCACCAGCTTTCGCTGTGTTGTTCTCATCATGAGCATGTAATTTTGTTGAACGGCGGATTAATTTGCCATACAACGGGTGTTGAACTTGGCGTTCAATAAGAACAACGATAGATTTATCCATCTTGTCGCTTACAACTTTGCCAGTTAACGTGCGGACTGTTTTATCACTCATTGTCCGTTCCCCTGTTTTTCGGTAAGGAGGGTCTTAATACGAGCAATCGTCTGACGAGTAAGTGCAACTTCATGCGATTTACCCAATTGACCAGTTGCTTTCGCCATACGAAGACGGAATTGGTTAAGCTGTTGCTCATCAAGCAAAGCTGTCAACTCTTCTACCGACTTTTCACGTAGATCTTTAGTTTTCATTACATTACCGTCCGAGTCACGATAGCGGTTTTAAACGGAAGCTTAGCTGCTGCAAGCGTAAACGCTTCGCGAGCCAATTCTTCGTTAACACCATCAATTTCGTACAAGACTTTACCTGGTTTGATTTGGCAAACCCAATATTCCACAGAACCTTTACCTTTACCCATACGCACTTCAAGCGGCTTAGAAGTAATCGGTTTGTCCGGGAATACACGGATAAAGATCTTACCACCACGCTTAATACGACGGCTAATTGTACGACGCGCTGCTTCAATTTGACGCGCAGTCATTTGACCACGTTCAACTGATTTAAGTGCAATAGTACCGAAAGATACTGTGCTACCGCGGTGTGCTAGACCAGTGTTACGGCCTTTCTGCACTTTACGGAATTTAGTACGCTTAGGTTGCAACATGGATTATTCTCCTTTTTCAGCAGAACGATCATTGCGACGACCACGACGCTCTTGACCTTCACCACGACCACGACCGCGTTTAGCTGGACGTTCTTCTGCTGGAGCTGGGTTCATGACTTGTTTCATGCCGCCCAAGATCTCACCACGGAAGATCCAAACTTTAACACCAATCGTACCGTAAGTAGTCTCAGCACGCATAGTCGCATAGTCGATATCTGCACGAAGCGTATGTAGAGGTACACGACCTTCACGATACCACTCAGTACGAGCAATCTCAGCACCACCTAAACGGCCTGAAACTTCTACTTTGATACCTTTAGCACCAGCACGCATTGTGTTTTGTACCGCACGCTTCATAGCACGACGGAACATTACACGTTTTTCCAATTGAGAAGCGATTGCTTCAGCAACTAGACGCGCGTCTAAGTCTGGACGATCAATTTCATTGATACTTACTTGCGCAGGAACACCCATGATAGATGTTAATTCGCGTTGTAGTTTCTCAATATCTTCGCCTTTTTTACCGATTACGATACCAGGACGAGCAGTGCTAATAGTTACTTTAGCAGCGCCTGTAGGACGTTCGATAAGAATGTTGCTGATCATCGCGTTTTTAAGTTTTTTGATTAAAAACTCACGAACTTGAAGATCTTTAAGCAAGTATTCAGCGTATTGTTTCGGATTCGCATACCAGTTAGCGTTATGACGTTTCACAACACCTAGGCGGATACCGATTGGATGAACCTTCTGACCCATATCAAACCCCTACCTTAACGGTGATGTGACAAGTACGCTTAGTAATACGATCTGCACGGCCTTTAGCACGTGGCATAATACGTTTCAGGCTCATGCCTTCATCAACGTAGATCGTAGAAACTTTAAGGTCGTCTACATCTAAACTGTTATTGTGTTCAGCGTTTGCAATCGCAGATTCCAACGCTTTCTTAACTAGAACTGCAGCTTTTTTGTTGCTGAAGTTAAGGATGTTAAGCGCGTGCGCAACAGATTTGCCGCGGATAAGATCTGCAACCAAACGAGCTTTTTGTGCCGAGATAGCGGCACCGCGTAATTTAGCAGTTACTTCCATCATAGCACCCATTAACGTTTAGATTTCTTGTCAACACCGTGACCGCGATAGGTACGAGTTGGTGCAAATTCACCAAGCTTGTGACCAACCATGTGTTCAGAAACGATCACAGGAACGTGGTTACGGCCATTGTGTACAGAAATTGTTAAACCAACAAAATCCGGTAGGATCATCGAACGACGCGACCAAGTTTTGATCGGCTTACGGTTATTAGCCGCGATAGCCGCTTCAACCTTAGCGAACAAGTGCGCATCGACGAATGGGCCTTTTTTCAGAGAACGAGGCATTGTCAGATTCCTTTACTTGTTACTTAACGCGACGGTCGCGAATGATCATCTTAGTCGTACGCTTATTGGTACGTGTCTTGTACCCTTTAGCTTTTTGACCCCATGGGCTTACAGGTTGAATACCTTTGTTACGCCCTTCACCACCACCGTGCGGATGGTCAACTGGGTTCATTGCCATACCACGAACGGTAGGACGAACACCACGCCAGCGCGATGCACCAGCTTTACCAAGCGAACGAAGGTTGCTTTCCGAGTTAGATACTTCACCTAACACAGCGCGACATTCAACGTGAATTTTACGCATCTCGCCTGAACGTAGACGAACGATAGCGTAAGAACCGTCACGACCCAACAGCTGAACTGAAGTACCAGCTGAACGAGCAATCTGCGCGCCTTTACCGATTTTAAGTTCGATGTTGTGAAGAGTAGAACCGATTGGCATGTTGCGAAGCGGCAAGCAGTTACCTGGACGAATTGGAGCATCGTTACCAGACTGTACTTTATCGCCAGCGCGAAGGCCTTTAGGAGCGATGATATAACGACGTTCACCATCAGCATACAATACAAGTGCAATGTGTGCAGTACGGTTAGGATCGTATTCGATACGCTCTACAGTTGCAGGAATACCATCTTTGTTACGTTTAAAGTCAACTAGACGGTAGTGCTGCTTATGACCGCCACCAACGTGACGAGTCGTGATGTGACCGTTATTGTTACGGCCGCCAGTACGTTTTTTAGCTTCAACCAACGGAGAGTACGGTGCGCCTTTGTGAAGGTGATCATGAACCACTTTCTCTACAAAGCGACGTCCTGGAGACGTTGGCTTACATTTTTGAATAGGCATAATTCTCGTCCTTATTCCGCTGTGCTTTCAGCGGTATCGCCCAAGTCAGCCATTTCAACATCTTGGCCAGCTTTCAGGGTGACGTATGCTTTTTTAACATCAGAACGACGTCCTAATGTTTTACCAAAGCGTTTAGACTTACCTTTAGTGATAGTCGTGTTAACTTTAACAACTTCTACACCAAAGAGTTGTTCCACTGCTTTTTTGATTTCAAGCTTGTTTGCGTTGATAGCAACTTTAAACACTTGAACACCAGCAGTTTCACCTAAAACTTGTGCTTTTTCTGAGAATACAGGTCCTTGCAGGACTTGATAGATACGTTCGTTGTTCATCCGAGTTCTACCTCAATTTTCTTAGCAGCAGCTACAGACATAACAACTTTGTCGAACGCAATCAAGCTAACCGGATCGATTGCAGCAGCATCAACCACATCTACGTGTGGAATATTGCGTGCAGCAAGATACAAGTTCTCATCAACAGCATCGGTAACGATCAATGCACGAGTTGCATTCAAGTCGTTAAGCTTTGCAAGCAATTCTTTAGTTTTTGGAGCTGCAACAGCAAACTCATCAACTAAAATTAGGCGATCTTGACGAACAAGTTCAGCCATGATGCATTGCATAGCACCGCGGTACATTTTACGGTTTACTTTTTGAGACCAGTCTTGTGGACGAGCAGCAAAAGTTTTACCACCGCCAACCCAGATTGGGCTACGAATAGAACCAGCACGAGCACGGCCAGTACCTTTTTGACGGAATGGCTTGCGGCCACCGCCAGAAACGTCTGCACGTGATTTCTGAGCTTTTGAACCTTGACGGCCACCAGCTAAATAAGCTGTAACCACTTGGTGAACAAGAGCTTCATTAAATTCACGACCGAACGCAACTTCTGATAATTCAACAGCAGAGCCGGAAACAGTATTTAAATTCACGTTATTTCCCCTCAGGCCTTGATCGTAGGACGAACGATTACGTCGCCACCAGTAGCACCAGGAACCGCGCCTTTAACAACAAGAACTGAACGTTCTGTGTCGATAGCAACGATCTCAAGACCCTGTGTAGTTACGCGTTCAGCACCTAAATGGCCAGCCATTTTTTTGCCTTTGAATACGCGACCAGGAGTCTGGTTTTGACCAGTAGAACCTAAAACACGGTGAGAAAGCGAGTTACCGTGAGTTGCATCTTGCGTACGGAAGTTCCAACGCTTAACACCACCTTGGAAACCTTTACCTTTAGATTGACCAGTTACGTCAACAACTTGACCAACCTGGAACAATTCAACGGTAAGCGTACCACCAACTTCACGACCTTCAAGATCAGCTTCTGTAGCGCGGAATTCTTGAACTAGACGACCAGCTGCAACACCTGCTTTCGCGAAGTGGCCTTTCTGAGCGTTAGTTACGCGAGATTCGCGACGTTCACCAGTAGTGATTTGAATCGCTTGATAACCATCAGTTTCAAGCGTTTTGATTTGAGTGATGCGGTTAGGATCAACCTCAATCACTGTAACAGGCACAGAAACACCAGCATCTGTAAAGATACGTGTCATACCGCACTTGCGACCGACTAAACCAATAGCCATGTGCATAAACCTCTAAAAAAGCGGCCTAATTAACTTAGAGTGTTAATTAACCCGAAAGCCTTAACCCAATGCGATCTGAACATCAACACCAGCTGCAAGATCTAACTTCATCAATGCATCTACAGTTTTGTCTGTAGGTTGAACGATGTCGATCAAACGCTTGTAAGTACGAATTTCGTACTGGTCACGCGCGTCTTTGTTTACGTGTGGTGATGTTAAAACGTTAAAACGTTCAATGCGTGTTGGCATTGGAATTGGACCACACACTTGTGCGCCAGTACGTTTTGCGGTTTCTACGATTTCTTGAGCAGATTGATCAATCAGGCGATGATCAAAAGACTTAAGACGGATACGAATTCTCTGGTTAGACATACCAGTAAACTCCAAGCCAAATATATAAAGAATCACTCCTGACGCATCTCACCCCACTTTAATACGGGTAAGTGTCAAGAGCAGTGAAATATCACTAAGGTCGTGATCGATGCCACGACTGTAACGATAGTTAACTACTTTATTCGCAGTTAACCCCCTTCCTATCGAAGGGTCGCTTATTATAGCCATTGTTTAATGCATAAGCAAATCCCTTTTATGGTTTTATCCAAGTTTTCAATTTACCCCCTAAAACAAGAGTTTATTTTCTGAATGCGGGGCAGTTTTCGCCAAGACATATTCTATAGCTCGATTTAATATCTGATTTCCTTCAACAAACTTATTTTTATAGGTCTTTTTTAATTCAGAGAGATCCTGAACATATTTTCCTGAAAATTGTGCAAGCTGCTCCTCATCTTCCAAAAATAAAGACAGGGTTTCTGGAGTACTCTCTGGATGAAACTGAAAACCGAGTACATTTTTGCCCAACTGGTACATCTGATTACGACAGGCTTGGTTTTCTGCCAGATGCACTGCCCCTTTGGGTATTTCAAAGCTTTCACTATGCCATTGCAGAATATTGAACTGTTCGGGCAAGCTAAAACATTCTTGCGGTAGATTGGCTACCTTGTGTACCGTGGCCCAGCCCAATTCCTGCTCAGGATTACGACTGACGCCCGCCCCCAATGCATTGGCAATCAATTGTCCACCCAGGCATAAACCGATTGCCGGTTTGCCATGTGACAGATAACGACGCAACCAGCGTTTCTCTATCTTTAACCAAGGGAAATTCGCCTCATCATTGACACTCATGGTTCCGCCCATGATGATCAGTAAATCGACGTCCTCAACCCTTGGCAAAGCCTCAATCTCTAAAGGACGATCCAACGGTAAAGCAAAAAACTCAGTCGCACTAATGTACGCCTGATACTGCTTTAAAAACTCATGACAACTACCATAACCTTCGCCAGCAATATGCTGAAAATAATGCACTTTTAAATGCGACTTCATGCTCCTCAACCTATTTTTTAGCTAGATAGTTTTAGGTTTTGCAAAAATGAAGCCAACTTTTTTCAAGGACCAATTTTTTTAACAATTCACAACCGAACTGGCAGTGAGTCACAGATTCTCTTAAGCTAAGGTAATATTTGATTACATTTAAGGGCATTCACGTGAAAAAAAACGCTCAAACCACTCTGATTCATGCACCACGAAAAGCCCCTCAATCCATTTCTACGGTTCAACCTCCCCTGTTTCGTGCATCGACCATTATTTTTGAGAATACTGATGCGCTATTTAATCGCCACTGGACCGATGCTTATGACTATAGCTACGGCACCCACGGCACACCCACGACATTCACCTTAGGCGATAACATCGCGCAAATTGAAGGGGGTGAATACTGCCTACTTGCGCCGAGCGGTTTATCCGCCATTAACCTGGTGAATTCTTGTTTCTTGAGCCAAGGTGATGAAGTCTGGGTTGCCGATAACATCTATGGCCCAAACATGGAACATCTGCGCAATCTGGAAACGCGTTATGGCATTGCGGTCAAAGTGTATAACCCGCTTGAGGTCGAAACCTTTACACCAAGTGAAAAAGCAAAACTGCTTTGGCTGGAAGCGGCCGGTTCAGTCACACTGGAGTTTCCAGATCTGGTCGGTTTAATCAAAAAAGCCCAGGCACATCATATTTTGACGGCGCTGGATAATACCTGGGGCGCAGGTCTGGCTTTTAATGCTTTTGATTTTGGCGAAGAGCATTTAAGTGTCGATATCACGGTTCATGCCCTGACCAAATATCCAAGCGGTGGTGGCGACATCTTGATGGGCTCAGTTGTTACACGAGATAAAACCCTGCATCACAAACTGTTCCGTACCCATGCCATTCAGGGCATTAGTGTTTCTGGTGATGATGTGGCGCAGGTACAACGCAGTCTGGCTTCGATGCAACTGCGTTATCAGCATCAGTCCGAAAGCGCACTGACTTTAATGAAGTGGCTCAAACAGCAAACTGAGCTTGTTCAAGTTTTACATCCAGCCGATCCAGATTGCGCTGGACATCAATACTGGAAAGATATTTGTAAGACAGGTCAAAGTGCCGGCCTGGTTAGCGTGATTTTTGATCATTCTTATAAGCTGCAAGATATTCGCAATTTCTGTGACAGCTTAAACCTGTTTAAGCTCGGCTTTAGCTGGGGTGGCCCTGTCAGCCTGGTCATGCTCTATAACTTAAAAGACATGCGTGTACTGGAACATTCACATTTAAAACATGGCTTTCTGGTTCGTTTCTGTATCGGACTGGAACATCCGCAAGATTTGATTCAAGATATCCAGTACGCCCTAGAACACATGAAAAAGCCTAAAAATGAATGATAAACAATAGGAAAAGTTATGTAAGCACCACTTGGTATTGCTAAAAAACCACAAATACCATGCAAGACATTGTTTTACGTTCACAGCTTGCCAGTCGGCATGGTCTGCTTGTCGGTTTAACTGAAACTAAAAAAACAGTCACTCTTATTTATGAACAGGGTGTCGATCGGAATAGTGCTTTTGAAATGCTGCAAAAACCCAAGTGGCTAAACCTCAAAAAAATGCCAAACAAGCAGAATTTGCAAAACAGCAAGCCAAGGAACAGTGACCTCTAACCGGTGAGCAACCAAAGGAATTAGAACACGCGACTTAGGCAACCTGAAGAGTTCATAAAAGATACTGATCGATTTATCAAACTGCGCACGCAGGCTCGGAGATGATACCGGGGAGAATTGTCCGCGAGTTTCATGACTGCTTTTTCAGTGAAAATAGCACGATTTATTCCTATCAAGATTTTTAAAATTATGGGATATTCAGATATCCCATAATTTTTTTATGGTTTTATTAAAAGATGTATTTACAAGGCACGCTTTAAGATGTATTTTAAATACATCTTATAAATAAACAGCCATGAGAGATCAAACATGACTCCGCAGCAAATTGACCTTGTAAAAGCAACAGTGCCTGTACTCCGCGAAAATGGTGTGGCACTCACGGGCTATTTTTATAACCGCATGTTAGGCAACAACCCTGCCCTTAAAGAAACGTTTAATATGGGTCACCAACGCAGTGGTGCACAGGCGCAAGCCCTTGCCGGCGCTGTATTGGCCTATGCCGAAAATATTGAAGACCCATCTGTACTTTTACCTGTGGTTGAGCTGATCGCGCATAAACACGTGAGCTTAAACATTCAAGCGCCAGACTATAATATTGTGGGTGAAAACCTGCTGCATTCTATTAGTGAAGTATTAAGCATCCCGATGGAAGATCCATTAATTGATGCTTGGGCTACAGCTTATGGTCAATTGGCTGACTTGTTCATCAGCACTGAAAAAACGATCTATGAGCAGCATCAGCAAACCAAAGGTAGCTGGTTAGGCTGGCGCAATTTCAAAATTGCCCAAAAAGTAGTGGAAAGTGACGAGATTACTTCAATTTATCTACAACCGGTCGATGGTGGTGATTTACCGAAATATGAAGCCGGTCAATATATTTCAGTTCGTGTATTCGTAGAAGAACTTGGCTTAAAACAGCCGCGTCAATATACGCTTTCAACCAGCCCTCAAGCAGACTATTTGCGTATTTCAGTTAAACGTGAACCGGGCAATGGCGCAGATCAAGTTGCAGGTTGGGTGTCTAACACTCTACATGGTTTGCCGGAAGGTTCAGAAATTGAAGTATCTGCACCAACAGGTAACTTCTACCTGATCGATCCAGCTAAACGTAATGTGTTTATCAGTGGTGGTGTTGGCCTGACGCCAATGATCGCGATGCTGAACCAGCTGGTGACTCTGGATATGCCACAACCTGTGACCTTTATCCATGCTTGCCGTAGCAAACAGGTTCATGCGATGCACCAGCATATTCATGACCTGAAAGCAAAATATCCGCGCTTAAGCACCCTTACTGCTTATGAATTTCCACATCAAGCTGACAAACTGGGTGAGGATTATGATGTAGCAGGTCGTCTGGATCTGAGTACAGTTGATGCAGCGCTGTTACCAGTCAATGCCGATTACTACCTTTGCGGCCCAATGCCATTTATGGCAGAACAGCAAAAAGCACTCGTTGCCCGCGGTATTCCTGCTGAAAATATTCATAGTGAAGCATTTGGTACAGGTGGGGTTCACCACTAAGCCCTCGCTTCAAGCTGAATAGGTGGGGCTAGTCTGGTTATGCTAGACTAGCCCTTATCTATTTAATTCTTAAAGATATTAGTGCGATCATGCAATTAAACAAATTTACCGACTATGCTTTGCGTATTTTAATGTACATCTCCCAGCCGCGAGATACGCCGTATACGATTGCGGAAATTGCGCGAGATTTGTATGTGTCACAAAATCATTTAATGAAGATTGTGCATTTCATGTCGAAACAAGACTGGATTATTGCCACACGCGGTAAAGGCGGCGGCATCCGCTTAAATCCTACTACACTAAATCTAAAACTCAGTGAGATCGTGCTTAGCTTGCAGGGTGAAAATCATGTGATTGTCGAATGTAATACCCCACCCTGCGTACTGCGTAGCAATTGTGGTTTAAAAGGTATTCTCGACCATGCGCTGGAACAGTTTTACCAAAGCCTGAACCAATATACGCTGGCCGATGTGCTCACCCCATCTAACCAATCTCATTTTAGTACTGTTTCTCCAATCGGTTTAATTAACCTGATGGATTAAGTTGCAATAGCATTGCAAAGCAAAGTTCGCTTGCCTGTGCGACTTCCTTTATAATGTTTCTTTGTAGATCATTTATTGAAGTTGAGTTATGCACCACAGCAGAGGAAAATCCAAAAACAGTAAGACAGCCCATGCACCCAAGCAAAAGATCAGCTACGAGAAAAAAGTTGATTCTGCTATTACTGAATATTCTGTGCGCTCACTCAACTGGCTACGCAAAGCCGAATTTTTAATGAGTGCACCAAAACTCAGTCTTTGTGTAGAAGATACAGGCTATGAAATTGCTTTTGCCGGTCGCTCCAATGCCGGTAAATCCAGTGCGATTAATGCCCTGACCAACCAGAAACAGTTGGCACGTGCATCAAAAAGACCCGGCCGCACCCAGATGATTAACTTTTTTAGCTTGGGTAATCCAGATCAGCGTCTGGTCGATTTACCAGGCTATGGCTATGCTGCCGTACCAGAGGCGATGAAAATTGTTTGGCAAAAAGAACTGGAAAATTATCTGATTCATCGCAAAAGCTTACAGGGCTTGGTGCTGTTGATGGATATTCGTCATCCGCTACAACACTTTGATGTGATGATGCTGGAATGGGCTTATTCACGTCATTTGTTTGTGCATGTTCTTTTAACCAAATCAGATAAGCTGAATCGTGGCCCTGCCTCTAAAGCGCTTCAGGAAGTCAAAGCTGCATTGAAAAAAATGAAACTGGACTTCTCGATTCAATTGTTCTCCTCCATGAACAAAGAGGGACTTGAAGAACTGGCCAGCGTCATGGGCGGCCGTCTGAATTTCACTTTAGATCAATCAACTCAATTTGATTTGGACAGTATTCCGGAAGTATCGGCTCATGATCTAAATCAATTCGATGAACCAGTTGAACTCGACTCTGGGTCTGATGCAACTGCTATTGGTGAGGTTTCACCGCATGACTTAAATGAAGCTGAAGAACCGCTTGAATTACTTGAGCAGGATCAGTCAGAACTTAAAGCAGCAGATGAGCTAAACCAGAATAAACGCTCAGCTGAATAATCAAATGACAAAATATTTGATTGATTGATTTAAATTAAAAACCTCCGTTATGCCGCATAACGGAGGTTTTTTTCTAAGGTGATTTTCACCATATCAAGCTGGTCAAGTGATAGCAGCGCCGGATTGATCAGATTTACCTGTTTTTACATGAAGACTGCATTGTTTACTTAGTGATTAAATCCTGATTCATATTAGAATAAATCTTGATCAGCCTTAGATCAGGAACCCATTATGAAACCATCTATCTCTGTGATTACGCTGGCTGTTCAGGACATAGAACAGTCATTGCAATTTTATTGTGAGGGTTTAGGCTTTAAAAGCGACGAAATTATGGGGCAGGAATTTGAATATGGTGCGGTGGCGTTTATTCAACTGCAATCCGGTCTTAAGCTTGCCTTATGGCCGCAGCGCAGCCTTCAGCAAGATACCGGTCTTGAATTGAGCCCGATCTGCCCAACCCAAATGGCGCTGGGACATAATGTCTATAGTCCATTAGAGGTTGACCAGATCATGGTACTGGCTGAACGTGCGGGCGCTAAAATTATCAAAGCTGCACACACCACCTTTTATGGCGGATATGCTGGTTATTTTCAGGATCCCAATGGTCATCTCTGGGAAATTGTCTGGAATCCGGACTTAGATAAAGATTAAACCGGCGCTTCAGGTTCACGGGTATGCCGGTCTACCACCACACTGATCATCATATCGCCCTGCACATTCACCACGGTACGTACCGTATCCAGTAAACGGTCGATCGGCAATAAAATCGCAATCGCCTCGGCAGGCAATCCCACAGATTGCAACACCATAATCATGGTGACCATGCCAGCGCTTGGAATCCCAGGTGCGCCTAAGGATGCAATCATTGCCGTGGCACAGACCACCAGCTGTTGCCCTAAACTCAGATCCAGCCCCATTAAATTGGCAATAAACAAGGCGGCGGCTGCTTCATAGAGTGCTGTGCCATCCATATTCAGCTGTGTTCCCAGTGGAATCACAAAACCTGCCGTATGCGGACGTACGCCCAGATTTTCCTGCGCACATTTCATTGACAGTGGCATGGTGGCCGAACTGGAACTGGTGGCAAATGCGGTAATTAAAGCAGCGCGTGTGCCTTTAAAGAACGTGATCGGATCCATCTTGCCAAAAATCCACAGCAATAAAGGCAATACCACGATGCCATGGAAAATGGTGGTTCCGGTGACCACGGCCGCAAATTCAGCCAGACGACTGAGTACCGAAATATCCTCAGTCGCGATCAGCTTGGCCAATAAAGCAAAAATACCGAAAGGTGCCAGTTTCATCACCCAGCCAATCATCAACATCATGATTTCAAAAAACTGGTGACTCAACTTGCGCACGGTACGGAATTTATCTCCGCCTGCGACCAGTGCCACACCGACAAACAAGGCAAAGACCACCACTGCCAGGACATTGCCATCTGAAAATGCCTTAAACGGATTGATCAGGGTATTTTGGATAAAATTGGTAAAGAAAGAAGATGGCGTTAAGGTGTCCGGAGTCTGATGCTGCGCCATGGCATCCTGGAACATCAGTACATCGACACCCTTGCCGACATCAAACAGATGTGCACAGGCCAGACCTAAAATGAGTGCCAAAGTCGTTGTGGTCACACAGCACATCAGGGTGATTTTCCAGGTGCGATTCAGTTGTCCACCTGCCTGCAGATTGGATACCCCGACCACAATCGACGTAAAAATTAGCGGAACCAACAGCATTTTTAATAAGCCGATAAAAACACTGCTGACGATGCCGATGCCGTATAAACTGACATCAAAAAATGAGGTCTGCGGAAATATCGTGAGTAAAAATCCAAACAGCACCCCCAATACGGCGGCAATTAAAATTTGCGTATTTAAGCTCATCTTTTCATGCATTTTAATATAGATCTTAAGCGGCACTATGCCATGCCGATTCTACAGAATCGAGTAATATTTTATAAACGCGTGCCTAGAACAAGATCTCAAATAATGATTGTTCTGCGGATTAAAAACAAAAAAACCGAATCTGGGATTCGGTTTTTTTGAGCAAAAATATAAAAATTATTGGGTTTCGATTTCACGTAAGCGGATCAGCCCTTCCTGCGTGGTACTACAGACCAGTTCGCCATTCTGCCACATCCGTCCAAAATTCAGGCCACGTGAACTGGCACTCTGGGTGGCATCCATGTCATATAGCATCCATTCATCGGCACGAAATGGCTTATGGAAGTACATGGCATGGTCAATACTGGCACATTGCAGGCTTGGCGAAATATAACTCAGACCATGTGGACGCAGTGCCGTGGTCATCAAGGTAAAGTCTGAATAGAAAGCGGCAATGGCCTGATGCAAAGAAATCTGATCCACTTCTGCAGCAATTCGGTCATGGGTGCGGATATAGTGCGCATAAGACGGCGCTTCCGGTTGCGGCTGAAAGGGGTTTTGCGGATTGATCGGGCGAATCTCGACATGACGATCACGGGTGAAAGACGCACGGACATTTTCCGGAATAAACTCAATCATTTGTTTGATCAGTTCTGCTTCATTTTTCAGGCTTTCTGCTGGCGGATATTCCGGCTCTGAAATCTGGTAATTGAGACCTTCTTCCTGATGCGCAAAAGACACCATACACATAAAAATAGTGCGACCATGCTGAATCGCACGTACTTGACGGCTGACAAAGCTCTTGCCGTCACGGATACGATCCACTTCATAAATAATCGGTGCATTGACATCTCCACCAAACAGAAAATAGGCATGTAACGAGTGTGCCGGACGGTCTGTGGTATAAGACGCAGCGCGGAGTGCCTGCCCTAAAACCTGCCCACCAAACACGCGCTTGCCCACCAGATTACGGCTGATTCCCCGAAAAATGTTTTCTTCTAACTTTTCCAAGCTAAGCAGCTCGACCAGTTCCTGTGTTAAGGCATTCATAAGCAACCTACGTAATATTGGAGATATCCCAAAAATGGAAAAACAGATCTAAATAATTAATCTGGAATATTCTGCCACAAAATCAGACCGAAACTCTAAAGATTGCATGACTGTTCTGTCATACTGATGTCATAAGTGACTAGGAAAAGCATCTGCTTTCACGCTAAAATTAGAGCACTTCTGTTGAAGTTGTTAAAAAAAGATATATGGTTTCGCTTTGGAAACCCGCAAAAATAAATCCCCTCAGAAGTCCTGTGGTTTTGGTCAGTAAAATTAGGAGCAGCTATGTCCAAGAATGGCTTTGGTCAAATGTATCGCAAGCTTTCAAGTAAGCTACTTGATCTTGTGGTTACCCCTCATGTTCTTGGGGAAGTACCAAGTGAAGTGACAGCACCTGAACCTGATCAGACTGCAACAGAATCACGAAAGCTGGTCTGCTACGTTTTACAGAACCATTCGCGTAGTAATGCGCTGGTCGTCGATGCAGAAACCCGCCGTTTAAAGTTGCCAGCTGCGCTCGATCCAATGCAACTGGGCAATAGTAAGGAAAAAGCTTCGCTGCTGTTTTTACAGCATCATGATGAAAATAACCTGCTCAGCTCACCGCCGCATGCGTTTCCGCCGCGCCTGTTACGCCTGATTGAAATCCTGGAACAACATCCTGAACTAGATGTGGAATTGGTACCAGTCACGGTGCTTTGGGGACGTGAACCTGAAAAAGAAGATTCCTGGTTCAAACTGCTATTTACCGATACCTGGTCTACGCCAAGCCGGGTCAAGCAACTGGTCAATATCGGTCTGCATGGCCGTCAGTCTTATTTAGAGTTTCACGAACCCCAGTCTTTACGTGCCATGATTGAGCATGCCAAAAAAACGCATCCAAATTCAGCGCCAGCGACTTATATTGTTAGCACTTTAAATGATTATCTGGATGGGCAGCGCGAAGTGATTCTCGGGCCGGATCTGTCCGATCGCCGTAATGTCATGCACGGTTTAATCAAATCGCCAGATGTACAGGCTGCGATTCGCAATGACAGTATTCGCAGTAAAATCTCGATGCTGGAATCTGAACGTCGTGCCATTGGTTATCTAAACGAAATTGTTTCCGATTATTCTCATTCGACTGTACGTTTTGCCGATAAAGCCCTGACTCGTTTATGGACGCAACTTTATGACGGCGTAGAAGTACATAATTTCAGTACCGTGCGTGAACTGGCCAAAGATTATGAGATTGTCTATACCCCATGTCACCGCAGTCACATCGACTATTTGTTATTGTCTTATGTGATCTATCGTCGTGGCTTGATGGTGCCGTATATCGCTGCGGGCGATAACCTGAACATGCCTTTTGTGGGTCAGATTTTACGTGGTGGCGGTGCCTTCTTTATCCGCCGTACTTTCCGTGGCAATGCGCTCTATACCACAGTCTTTAAAGAATATTTATATAGCGTTCTATCACGCAATACCCCACTGGAATACTTTATCGAAGGTGGTCGTTCACGTACTGGTCGTTTGCTACCACCTAAAACTGGGATGCTGGCGATGACCGTGCATGGTCATTTACGCGGCAAAGCCAAACCAATTGTCTTTGTACCGACCTATATCGGTTATGAACGCCTGATGGAAGGCGGCACTTATGTCGGTGAGATGAGCGGCAAGCCGAAAGAAGCCGAATCTATTTTTGGTATTGTCAAAACCCTGCGCAAAATTGAACGCATTTTCGGTAAAGTGCATCTGAATTTTGGTGAGCCGGTATTTCTGGATGACATCCTGAAACAGCATGGCGCAGAAAATATTAAAATTGAAAAGAACGATGATCCAATTCCACAAGCAGTTTCTGATGCAGTAAACAGCTCTGCGCAAGCGATTCTGGAAAATATCAACCGTGCAGTGGTGATCAATCCGGTATCGCTATTATCGTTGATCCTGTTGGCGACACCGAAACATACGCTGGATGAAGAAATCTGTATCAAGCAGCTGGATACTTATCGTACCCTGCTGGCGGCATTACCTTATGATGAGCGGATGGAAGTTACACCGCTTTCAGGCAAAGAAATTATTGCCTATGCAATGAAGCTGAAACTGATCAAGCGGGTAAAACATGTGCTGGGCGATATCATTGCCATTGAAGATAATCAGGCAGTTTTGCTGACTTATTTCCGTAACAATATCGTGCATTCCTTTGTGCTTCCGTCATTGATTGCAGCACTGGCTGAACACAATGGAACGATTCGCCGTGATGATGTCGTCAACATCAGCAGCACCCTGTACCCATTCCTAAAAGCAGAGCTGTTTTTAAAATGGCGTGAAGATGAGATTCAGGATCAAGTCAATGCGCATATTGATAACTTGATTTCTGCCAAACTGATCACGCAAGATGGTGAAAATCTGCTTGCTCCGGCACCCAATACTGAAGTCCATCATCAGCTCGAAGTTCTGGCTGCACCAGTGACTCAAAGTCTGGAACGTTATTACATGACTTTGGCACTGATTACCCAACGTGGTTCAGGCAATATTTCGACCCGTCAGGTTGAAGAATTGAGCTATCTGGTTGGTCAGCGTTTATCAGTTCTATACGAATTCAACTCGCCAGAATTCTTCGACAAAGCCCTGTTCCAGAGCTTTATTAAAGTCTTAACCCAAAAAGGTTATCTGTGTACCAATGACGACAATGCCATTGTTTTTGATGAGCAGCTGACCAACGTAGCGCAATATGCAGATCTGGTACTGGATGAAGTGAAATTACAGATGCTGCATCACATCACCGCCTTTACCGATGAAGAACTCAAAGAAGCACTTGATGCAGTTGCGGCTGAACAAGCCAAGAAACGTACCAAGCGCAAAAAGAAGTAAAGCTTTTATTCTCTCTTCTTTCAGGAGATGGGAAGCACTGCTTCATAAGGGGGATGAGGGGGAATTTAAAATCCTTCCCCTTCTCCCCAGCTCTCTCCTACAAGGAACGGGAATTTAATCCTCCCTTTTTAAAGGGAGGTTAGGAGGGATTACTTTTCCTCATTAGTTCCAAATAATCCTCAAAACAATCTGTACGCTTTAATTCAAATCCTGTTTTTTGCATCCGAGTGGCATAGAGCTTTTTACCGGTGACCTGCTCGCTCTCGAGCTTAAGTACAGGCAGCCCCATCTGCTGCTGAAACCATTGCAAGACTTCATGTAAAAGCTGTGGCTGGTTATTGCTCACAATATAAGAAGACTCAGGATGTTCCACGTGAATCATCTGTGACAAGAAATGTGATAAATCTTCGATATGAATCCGGTTTGACCAGTGCAGATTTGGATAGCTGGTCATAGATACTGCCATTTTTTGTAAGCGCTCTACCGATGTTCCATAAATTCCACTTGGGCGAATGATTGTACATTGCTCAGGATAAGCCGCTAAATAGGCCTGCTCCATCCGATACAGGATTTTTCCTTGCACATCGTTGGGCTGTAGAGGCGTTTCATCATTGATATTTTCTCCAGCATTTTGCCCATAGACCCGTGTCGATGACACCACCACAATCCGCTGCACTGGATGCTGTTTCAAGGCAGTGACAATCGGCTGAACTGAATCCAGATAGGTGTACTGATAGCCTTCAACCGTACTTTGTTTTGGACTAAGCAATACATAGACCCAATCAATCGGTGTGACTGTCGTTAAATTCAGTTTATGCACATCTTGAATCAGATGAGTTGCAAAGGAATCTGTTTTGGGACTTGAGCTAATTGTGCTAATTTGATGACCTTGCTCAAATAGTTGTTTAGCAACACGCCGGGATGTTTTACCATAACCGATAAATAGAATATGCATTGAGCACCGAATCACGAATCTGGTTGAGGGGACATGGCTGCAGTCCATCAGTTACAAGGCGTTGGCAATGCCGCCGCTGCATTACTTGAAAAATTAAATATCTTCAATACTGATGATTTGCTTTTTCATCTACCACGTGACTATGAAGACCGTAGCACGATCATTCCCATGAATCAATTGAGCGTGGGGCGTAGCTATTTGCTCGAAGGTATCGTCAAAGGTGTGGATTTCCCGCCGGGTAAACGCAAGTCCATGGCTGTATTACTGGATGATGATTACGGTAAAGTTACTTTGCGTTTTTATCATATTTATAAAGGCATCACCGATCGCTGCAAGCTCGGTCACCGTTTAAGAATTTTTGGTGAAGTCCGGGTCGGTGCGCGCGGTCTGGAAATGTATCATCCCGAGCTGCAAGTCATTACTGAAGATACCCCGCTACCGCAAACCCAACTTACCGCAATTTACCCGGCCACTGAAGGTCTGACCCAGCCAAAAATACGCGATTATATTCAGCAGGCTTTGGCTCAGTATAGCGATCATCTGCCTGAACTGCTGCCAGCAAAATTTAGCAATGGTTATGCGTTAAAACAGGCACTGGAATATATCCATCATCCGCCAGTCAATGCCAATATGTTACAACTGGCACAAGGCTCGCATCCCGCACAGCAACGCCTGATCTTTGAAGAACTGGTGGCGCATCAGATCAGTTTATTGACCCGGCGTGCCTTTATTCAGCAGGTTGAAGCCCCTTCATTTGCACCGAGTAAAACCTATGCCAAACAGCTTCTGGCCAGTCTGGCTTTTGAAATGACCGGTGCGCAAAAACGTGTATCCAAAGAAATCGCACAAGATTTAAAAGCCAATAAACCAATGTTACGTCTGGTGCAAGGCGATGTCGGTGCCGGCAAAACATTGGTGGCCGGTGTCGCAGCCTGTCATGCCCTGGAAGAAAGCTGGCAAGTGGCGTTGATGGCACCTACCGAAATTCTGGCCGAGCAGCATTATCTCAACTTTAAACGCTGGTTTGAGCCACTAGGTCTTAATATCGCTTGGCTGTCCGGCAAGCAAAAAGGCAAAGCCCGCGCCGCAGCGGAACAGGTCATTCGGGACGGGAGCGCCCATCTGGTGATTGGCACCCACGCCCTGTTTCAGGAGAATGTCGAGTTTGCCAAACTCGGTCTGGTGATTATTGATGAGCAACACCGCTTTGGAGTCGATCAACGTCTTGCACTCAGAAATAAAGGCCTGGATGGCATGTCCCCGCATCAGCTGGTGATGACCGCAACCCCGATTCCCCGCACCTTGGCCATGTCGGCTTATGGTGATCTGGATACCTCGGTGATTGACGAGCTGCCACCGGGTCGTACCCCGATTCAAACGGTGACCATTCCACTGGATCGGCGTGAACAAGTTCTGCAACGTATTGCGACGAATTGCGCTGAAGGCAAACAGGCCTATTGGGTCTGTACCTTGGTGGAGCAATCCGAAACTTTAGATGCCCAAGCCGCGGAGGCCACTTTTGCCGAAATTCGGGAACGCTTTCCTGCGCTGAATATCGGTCTGGTACATGGCAAAATGAAAGCCGATGAAAAACAGGCGGTGATGCAGCAATTTAAGAATAATGAATTACAGCTACTCATTGCCACCACCGTAATTGAGGTCGGGGTCGATGTACCCAACGCTTCCATTATGGTGATTGAAAATGCCGAACGTTTAGGCCTGTCACAGCTACATCAGCTACGTGGTCGGGTTGGCCGTGGTGCCAAAGCCAGTTTCTGCGCCCTGCTATACAAGCATCCACTATCGCAAAACGGTCAGGAACGCTTAAGAATCATGCGTGAAACCAATGATGGTTTTATGATTGCCGAGAAAGATCTGGAATTGCGTGGGCCAGGTGAATTACTGGGGACTAAACAAACCGGCGATATGAATTTCCGCGTGGCCAAACTTGAACGCGATGATCACCTGCTCAATCAGGCACATTATGTGGCGCAGCAAATTTTAAAAGATTATCCAGATCAGGCTGAGGCGTTATTACAACGCTGGCTACCGGAAGCACCGCGTTATGCCTATGTTTAAATTACTGGCACAGGGAATCTCCAAGCTGAATACGCTTCAGCCCTGCCAGTTGTGTCAGACTGATTATCAGAGCATTTATTCAGTCTGTCAGGATTGCTGGCAGCAGTTGCCGTGGATACATCAAACCATTCAGCGTCAAGAAATGCAGTTTCAGATTGCCTGCGATTATGCCTACCCAATGGATCGGTTGATTCAGCTGTTTAAATATGAACAGAAGCTGCATTTGCAAAATTTACTGGCCGGTACGCTGTTGAGTTTAGAATTACCCAAAGTCAGTGCAATAGTCCCGATGCCGATCTCGACTGAACGCCTGGCCGAACGCGGTTATAATCAATCTCTGGTACTGGCCAAGCATGTGGCGAAAAAATTGAATGTTCCCATCTGGCAACCTGTTAGCCGGCTGAAACAGCATTCACAAAAAGGCTTAAGCCGTCTGGAAAGAATCGAAGATATCCAGTCGCAGTTTCAGATCAGTACACCGTCTAATATTCGTTACCGACGCGTGCTAATCATCGATGATGTAGTGACGACTGGCAGTTCGATTCTAGCGCTCACTCGAAAACTTGAAGAGCTAGGCTGTCAGAAAATTTATGCAGCCTGTCTGGCAGGTGCACAAATCTAAAATTTAAGCTTGGGCGAGTAAATGTGCCTTCACCCAAGGAATCACAATTTCAGTGGTCAAGGGTGCCAGTAGCACCTCGTTTTCATCCAGATCAACCCATTTCATTTCAGCGATTTCTGCTTCAATTTTAGGTGCTTGATCGAGACTTACCCAATAGACATAACTCACCAGTTGATGATCAGGTTCATTGGCAGTCTAGGTTTCAAAACGGCCAATGAATTGCTGAATCTGGGCTTGTGTGCCAATTTCTTCCTGAATTTCACGCAACATGGTGGCTTCCGGGGTTTCATTTGGCTCCAGCTTGCCACCGACCTGCATAAAGCAGGATGTTCCTTGCTTGCGAACCACCAGCAGTTGCTGCGCTTCATTTAAAATAATGGCTGCAGCCACCGTAATCACTTTCATTTATTTTCTACAATTGCGTATTCTAGATAACTTATTTTACAAGGTCGGTCTGATCAACCATACCCCATTTGGCTTCAGGCGGCTGATAACTTTCGAATTGGCGCAAAATATCGTCCAGATCATCACTGATAATCAAAGCCTCAGTAAAACGTGATTTAGTAAAACCCTTCTCCGTGGTCATACGGATGAATTTAATCAGGTCATCATAAAAACCATCGGTATTGAGAAAAGCACAAGGCTTCTGATGAATTCCCAATTGTGCCCAGGTCCATTGTTCAGAAATCTCTTCCAGTGTTCCTGCACCACCGGGAATGGCAATAAATCCCTGGGCCAGTTCCGACATCCGGGTTTTACGCTCATGCATATTATCCACCACATACAGCTCGGTAATATGTGGATGTGCCAGCTCACGATTGACCAGCTGCCTTGGAATTACGCCTATCACCTTACCGCCCGCCGCCAATGCACTATCAGCCACAATACCCATTAAGCCAGAACGACCTCCTCCATAAACCAGCGTTTGCTGTCGTGCCGCCAGAGTCTGACCGACTTTTTCGGCAACCTGCGTATAAAGAGGATCCGAGCCAAGCGCTGAACCACAAAAAATTGCGATAGAATTCATCATTTCATCCTCTAATTGACGCCATATTGTACGAAATCGCGGCAAGTGCGCTTTTTACCAAAATAACTGCTTAATATCAGTGTTTTTATTCAATTCCTTGTCTAAAATACACCCATTCCAATTCACATACTGCGCCCGGGAGAAAAGACAGCATGCTTGAAGCCTTTTACGCCACAGAGCGCGGTAGCTTAGAAGATATCACGATTAATGGTGATTTCGACCTGCATCCAGATTTAGTCTGGCTTGATCTGATTGCGCCTTCACAGGAAGAGCAGCAATGGATTTTAGATGCCTACGAGCAAAATTTACCGACCTTAAAATCGCTGGAAGATATTTCCTCGAGTGCCCGATTTTACCGTGATGATGACGGTATTTTGCATATCAGCACCTATTTTTTAACCAAGAATAAAAACTATCAGGTCGAAAATGAACACGAAGATGAATCCAGTATGCTGGCAACAGTACAAACCGTTGCATTCATTCTGCACAAGGATCGTCTGTTTACTTTGCGTGGTGAAAAACTGGTGGCTTTTCGCGCCTTTCGTGCTCGCGCGCGCCGCAATGATTATGAAATCGATTATAAAGATCCGACCTGGATTTTATTGGGCTTACTCGAAGCCAAGCTGGATGAGCTGGCCGATATTCTGGAAGATGTGCATAAAGATTTAGAGAAATATTCAACTGAAGTGTTGAATAACCGCCATCGTGAACAGATTCTGGATCTGGATGACATGATTACCCGCTTGGCGCAACTTGAAGATATGTTGGGTAAAGCGCAACTGTGTTTAATCGATTTACGCCGCGTCCTGACCTTCCTGTCGCGTCCACGCGCCTTGGGCAGTCATATTTATGATGCGGATATTCGAGAACTGAGTGAAGATGTGCGCTCGCTGGTCGAGCATGATGCTTTCTTGTTCCAGAAAGTACGTTTCCTGCTCGATACCACGTCCGGATTCATTAACACTGAGCAGAACGATACCATTCGTCGATTCTCGATTCTGCCGAGTATGCTTGCGCCACCAATGCTGATTGCCAGTATTTACGGTATGAACACCGAAGTGCTGCCCTTTGCACAAGGCACCATGAGTTTCATCATGGTCAGTATTATTTTAATTGGCTTCCTGATTGGCCCATTGATTTACTTTAGATGGAAGAAGTGGATCTAGAATCCCTCCTAACCTCCCTTTTGAAAAGGGAGAGATGTTTCCTGTCAGGGAGAGGTTTTTTTATTAGATATCCCTTTCTAAGTCTCACTTGCTCTTTAATTAAAGTGAAGCGCAAGAAATGCCTGTATTTAATTCATATTTATTTAATCCCTCTTCAACTTCTCTTTAAAAAGTGAAGAAAATGGTTAGGGAGGATTTTTACACCCCTCTCTCTAACTCTCTCCCTGAGGCAGAGAGGACGTGCAATCCATATTTAGATCTATTTGATTTGAATGATTTCTTAAAATTTGATCACAATAAAAAAGCACCTTTCGGTGCTTTTCTTTTACTGAACGATGTTTAAATCATCCTGCAAATGGCTGGCCTGAATGATATTCATCATTTTAGCAGGAACAGCTTTAAACTGTAGCCCTTGAGCCTGAGGAGTCTGGCGCAGCCAGCGCACCAACACTGCCAAAGCCAAAGTACTGCCACTTTCAAGCTCAGCCAGATTAACCACAAGTGGAAACTTGCTTTGTGACTGGATCACACGCAGACCATTTAAGTAATAGTCCTGTGCATTGTCATAATCAATCTTGCCTGAAACCTGTAGTTCCTGATCATTGAATGTAATCACGGCTCACCTGTTTGATTATTTCTTGTCGATTGCAGCTTCTGCATCCGGTTTAAAGTTGGCAATTGCTTTATCAATATTACCGCCATTACGTTTTACCGTCGCAGCAAACTGGTTACGGAACTGCAAACCCAGGTCAATACCCGATACGTTGATGTTGCGGATTTTCCATTGTGAACCCTTGTCCACCAGCTGGAATGCTACTGGAATTTTCTCGCCCTTGTTATTAAAGTCGATGGTCACGACAGGGTTTTTGCTGTTGCTGGCCTTGTAAGGACGCACGCTATAAGTCTGATTACTGAACTTGGCAAAGGCAGAACCATAGTTTTCAATTAAGGTTTCACGGAAATTCTTTTCAAACTGCGCACGCTGTGCCGCCGTACTATATTGGTTCGTGGCATATGTGCCCATCACAATACGTGTGAAAGATTGAGAATCAATATACGGATCCAGATTCTGGCGCACAATGCTTTTGACCAAAGCTGGATTTGATTGCAGTTTTGCATTGTCAGCTTTGAGGCGCTCAATTAAACCATCTGCTACTTTTTTAATAAAAGCAGGTGGTGCTTCAGACGGTGCAGCAAACACTGTACCAGCAACCATTGTTGAAAGAATGCTTACTGCAAGCGTTTGTTTTACTAAAGTCTTCACTGAATTCTCCTCAATCTATTATTCAACAAATGCAGGTTCTGCATCTGTTGTTTCTGAAACTGTCGTCTGTTCCGATGTAGTTTCTTGACTATCTGACGATTTGCCAGCACCACCGGTAATAAATTTCGTCACCAAATCTTCAATTTCCATAGTGCCTTGGGTATTGGCAATCTGATCGCCGCGTTGCAAATAGCTCAGGCCACCACCTGGAATAATTTTCAGGTACTTTTCACCCAATAAGCCATTGGTCGCTACCATAATATAAGCATCTTCATCAATATTGGTGATGGATTTCATGTTAGCTAACAGTTGTTTTTCCATGTCTTTTTGTTGCGCAGGTGTCGCTGCTTCATAGTCCGAGCTGTAGCGTAACTCGTCCAGAGCTTCCTCCTGAACTTGCTTTAATTGTTCAGCATTAAACGAGGTCAATGAGCCATCTAAAGTCATATGTACGGTTGCCAGACGCGTTACAGGATCCAGGGTAATCTCATCGACCTGTCCCACTTTCACCCCGCTTAAAGCGACTTTGGCACGTGGCTTGATGCCATTCACATTTTCAAAAGTTGCCGTCATTTTATAGCTGTCGGAAATATTGCTGCCGACCAGACCACTGACACGCATCGCTAAAAAGAATAAGGCAATACCAAATAAAATAACAAAAACACCAACGGCCAGCTCACTAGTACGTGATTTCATTAAACACCTCCGAACATGACCGCAGTCAACACAAAATCAAAGCCTAAAACGCACAGTGAAGAATAGACGACTGTACGCGTTGTAGAAGTTGCAATACCTTCCGATGTCGGTACACAGGCATAGCCTTGATATACCGCAATCCAGGTACACATTAATGCGAATACAAAACTTTTAATAATAGTGCCATTAAAGACATCTTTATAGAATTGCACGCTGCTTTCCATGCCGCTCCAATAAGCGCCTTCATCGGCCCCCAAAAAGTCTACACCGACCATTTTTCCACCCATAATTCCGACTGCGGCAAAGATCACCGAAAGCATAGGCAAGCTGAAAATCCCCGCCCAGAGACGTGGCGAAATCACCCGTTTTAAGGGATCCACCCCGATCATTTCCATACTGGACAATTGTTCAGTGGCTTTCATCAGACCAATTTCTGCGGTCAAAGCCGAACCGGCACGTCCTGCAAACAGCAAAGCCGCGACCACAGGTGCTAATTCACGCAGCAAGGTCAACGCCACCGCTGTACCAAGCATGGATTCACTGCCAAAGGTCGACAGAATACTGAACATCTGCAAGCCAAGCACGGCACCAATAAACAGACCAGAAACCACAATAATCAGCAGGGACAATACCCCGACCCGATACATCTGATAAATAAATAGTCTTAGCCCAAGCCAGGTCGGCATGGAAAATAAGATCTGCAACAGCATCAGGGTTGCGACCCCAATCCCCTGTACACGTTCAATAACGCGTCTACCTAATGCGGCAATTGCATTCATGAACGTACCTCATCACTTAAATAAGCCCGGTGACTAAACTGATAATCGACTGGACCTTCCACCGAACCCGTCAGGAATTGCTGCACAAAAGTTGAAGGATGCACTTTTAGCTCTGCCGGTGTCCCCTCGCCCTGGATCTTGCCTTCTGCCACAATATAAATGTAATCAGCAATGGATAAGGTTTCTGTCACATCATGCGAGACAATAATCGTGGTCAGATCTAGTGCTTCACGCAATGAACGGATCAGGCGAGTCAATACCCCCATCACAATCGGATCTTGTCCGGCAAAGGGTTCATCGTACATGATCAGTTCAGGGTCCAGCGCAATCGCCCGGGCCAAAGCCACACGTCGGTTCATACCACCAGACAGTTCCGATGGCATCATTTGCTCTGCACCGCGCAAGCCGACGGATTCCAGTTTCAATGCCACGATTTCCTTAATTAGATGTTCTGGCAGTTTGGTATGGGCCCGAATTGGAAACGCGACATTTTCATACACGCTCATATCGGTAAACAAAGCACCGCTCTGAAATAGCATACCCATCCGTGCACGTGCTGAAAAAAGTTCGGAACGTGACATCGAGGCAATATCTTTGCCATCCAATAAGACCTGACCATGCTCAGGCGTCAGCTGCCCACCGATCAATCTTAATAAGGTAGTTTTACCAGTTCCGGATGGCCCCATAATGGCGGTAATCTGCCCACGACGAATATTTAAACTCACGTCGTCATAAATCACGCGCTCGCCTCGTTTGAAGCTCAAATTCTTGACTTCAATCAAAGACTGAGCATCTCGCGCTGTTTGATTTTTCATAGCTGAGTTTATTCCTACATTTTTTCAGCATGCATACTATAAAGGAACGAAGTTCAAAATGTTAGCAGTTGAAAAAGGTGGGTGAATATCATAAAAAGATGACAATAATTGATTATTTCGTGTTTTTTATAATAAAAATATGTACTTAGGCTTAAAATGACTAGATTGATTAATTAAAAACACTGTATAAATAATAGATAATATTACATAAAATCAAAGTCAATGCGATATATGGCATATGCACCTTTATCAATTGAGATCGAGCGGCTAAACTTTTCATATTAATAATTATCATAACCCTGACAAAATATGAATTAGTAGACATTTTACGTTAAAAAGCAAAAAACTCAATGCATAAAAAACCGGTATTTCTACCGGTTTTTTATCTTCATCTAGCGACTCTATTAGTCGTTAAATTTACGACGTGGACGATCTTCACCACCGAACGAACGTTCACCACGTGGTTTGTCATCAAAGTTGCGACGTACTGGACGATCACCGAAATCACGTTTTGGACGGTCATCACCGAATGAACGCGCTGGACGATCACCGAAACCACCTTCACGACGTGGAGCAGGACGATCACCAAAATCACGTTTTGGACGATCACCATAACCGCCTTCACGAGCTGGCTTGTAATCTACACGGTTGCCACGGTTGTCATCATTAGAGCGAGGACGGTCACCAAAACCACCTTCACGACGCGGAGCTGGACGATCACCGAAGTCACGCTTTGGACGGTCATCAAACGAACGTTGTGGACGGTCGCCAAAACCACCTTCACGACGTGGCGCTGGACGGTCACCAAAGTCACGCTTTGGACGGTCATCAAACGAACGTTGTGGACGATCACCGAAACCGCCTTCACGACGTGGCGCTGGACGATCACCGAAGTCACGACGTGGACGATCTTCGCCAAATGCCGGACGTTCGCCACGTGGTTTGTCATCGAAGCTACGACGTGGACGATCATCACCGCCTTCACGACGTTTGAAGTTGCTTTCGCCTTCAAAACGACGACCACCGCCAAAACCACCACGACCGCCATCACGACGACCGCCGCCATCACGACCACGACCACGACCAGCGCCATCACGGCTACCACGTGCAGGAGGTGGAGATGGCTCAAGACCTTCGATTTCAGATACGTTTAAACGCGCATCAAGGAAGTCTTCCAAAGCACGGATTTTGCCACGCTCACGGTAAGTTGCAAGTGTAATGGCTTTACCAGTACGACCGGCACGACCTGTACGACCAATACGGTGTACATAGTCTTCGTTCTTCATTGGAAGACCGAAGTTAATTACGTGTGAAATGGTTGGTACGTCAAGACCACGAGCAGCAACGTCAGTTGCAACCAAGATCTTCGCACGACCTTCACGGATGCTGCGTAAACGACGGTTACGAACAGTTTGTGGCATAGCACCATGCAGCGCTACAACTGATAGGCCTGCTTCAGCAAGTTCTTCAGCCAACATATCTGTGTCTTCTTGAGTTGACGCAAATACAACTGCTTGATCAACGTCTTCTTCGTTCAACCAGTGAGTAAGCAGTTTTTTCTTGTGCTCGAAACCGTCAGTCCAATGCAAAGTCTGAGTAATGTCAGTATTTGTAGAGTGACCAGTTTCAATCGAAATACGCAGTGGATCATTCATCATGCGTTCTGCAAGTGTAATGATACGTGGTGCAAACGTCGCAGAGAACATTAGAGTTTGTTTACGGTTTGCAGCCAACTCACCAATTGCTTCCAAGTCTTCAGAGAAACCTAGGTCAAGCATACGGTCAGCTTCATCGACGATTAACGCATCAACTTTATCAAGTTTGATTTGACGGCGATTCACCAAGTCAAGTAGACGGCCTGGAGTTGCAACAACAACTTGCGCGCCTTTTAACTGTTGAATTTGCTTACCGAAAGGCATACCGCCCATGATTGCAGCAATACGAACACCTTTCATGTGACGTACAAATGCAATTGCGTCTTGACATACCTGTTGTGCCAATTCACGAGTCGGTGAAATCACCAGAATATTCGGTTGAGTAACCGCTTTCATACGGTCTTTAAATGGTACTAATGTATCTTGGCTTGCCAACGCATTTAAGGTAGGAAGCAAGAAAGCAGCAGTTTTACCAGAACCTGTTTGGCTTGACACAAGAAGGTCTTTACCTTCAAGTGCAGCTGGAATCGCTTGTTCTTGTACAGGAGTTGGAGTAGTAAAGCCTAAAGCATCGAGAGCCTGGGTTAGAGATTCGTCGAGGGAAAAATCAGCAAAAGTTTTGCTCATAGAGAGTGTTCACCCTGAAGTGGGTGCTCCATTAAATAAATTACAATATGGACATCGGCAAAAAGCGGCACAGCAAATAGAGCTGAAAAAGTTAGGATTCAGCAGCGATCCGAATAACGACGATGTGGATATAACGCACGTATATGATTACGGCCGCAAACCTGAAGGAATCGCTTAAGCGATTGGGGCGCGAAGGATATGTCCTCTCTATGGACAGAACGCGCATACAATGATTAGAAGATAGTGTTCAGGTAAAGAACGGAAAATTAAGTGCGTGGCAAGATTATAGCAGAATAATCAACAATGTCATTAAGTTTTCAAATAAATTTGCTTTATTTGTGATTTATATATGAATTTCATAGACTTAAATATGAATATAAAATGTAACGACTGGTATAAAAAGGCAATTTTTGCCAATTCACTTGATAGTTCCCGTATTCATGTGCGTTAAAAAACAGGCTTTTCCTCCCTGTTAACTATTTCACTGCTGCAAAAAAGGCATCCCGAAGGATGCCTTTTTTGAAAATTAGATATAATTCATCTAAACCCGATTATTTTGCTGCCTCACCCCAAGCAGGAACAACTGCTTGCATTAAAGGTTTAAGCATTTTCATTGAACAAGCCAAAACTTGACCATTTTCCATAGAGTCGCTACCACCACGTGCATCAACTACAGTACCGCCTGCTTCTTTCACGATCAATTCGCCCGCTGCGATATCCCAAGGTTTTAAACCAAGTTCGAAGTAAGCATCAAAACGGCCTGCAGCAACATAGGCTAAATCCAATGCCGCAGAACCTGAACGACGATATTGCGCGCCAGCTTCAGTCACGTTTAACAAACTTTGAAAATGGTTCTTGGCATAAGATACAACTTCGCCATTACGTTTAGCACGGTAAGCGTGACCAACAGCCATAAAGGTATTTTCCAGGCTGTCTTTGACATTCACACGAATACGACGCTGGTTCATCATGGCACCACGACCACGACTGGCAGAGAATAGCTCATCTTTCACCGGGTCATAAATCACCCCGTGTTGAGTAATGCCTTTGTGCTGAACTGCGATAGAGATACAGAAATGCGGGAAACCGTTAATGAAGTTTAAAGTACCATCCAGTGGATCGATCACCCAACACCAATCGGCGTCGTGACCATTACCTTCCTGATAGCCAAACTCTTCACCAAGGAAACTGTGATTTTTATAGCTTTTACGTAGGGTATCGATGGTCAACTGCTCCAAATAACGATCTACACGCGTTACTGGACCATCAATTCCTTTTTCTTCGACTTGTAGATCGAGTTTATGACGATTCTGATGCGCTTTTAAAAGCTCTTGACCAACTAACTGAGCCGCACGCGCAGCCATCACCACCATAGGTTCCATTGAACACCCACTACAAATTTAAAGAAACTGATAAAGAATAATGCATAAAAGCCCCGATATCTTAGCAAATATCAGGGCTTTTTTGGAGAAAATGTGTCTAAAATTTTTAAGAACTTATGACAAAACGCTTTGCCCCAAGGCTGACCAGGCTTGATTCATTGATTTTTCAATACCTTGCGCATCCAATCCAGCCTGCTGCAACATTTGTGCATGCGTGGCCTGAGCCATAAACGTGTCGTCTAAACCAAGATTCAGCAGCGGTTTCACAATCTGTGCTTCTGCCAGATATTCATTCACAGCACTACCCGCACCGCCCATCACGGCATGTTCTTCTACTGTCACAAACAGACTGGTGCTTGATGCCAGATCATCCAGCATTTGCGTATCAAGAGGTTTGATAAAACGCATGTTCACAACACGCACACCAATCTCATGTTTCACTGCAAAGGCTTCAGCGGCGTCGACTGCGGCCTGTACCCGGCTGCCAAAAGCCAGCACAGAAATATATTCGTCACACTGCGCATTAAAGCTGGCGACAATTTCCGCCTGACCGATTGGAATTTCAAGCATCTTTTGCTGGATATCCACCCCTAAGCCATTACCACGTGGATAACGCACAGCTGCCGGCCCGGGATATAAATAAGCGGTATGCAGCATTTGACGACATTCATTTTCGTCTTTTGGTGCCATGATCACGATATTCGGGATCGTCCGCATATAGGCATAGTCATAGGCACCGGCATGGGTCGGGCCATCTTCACCGACCAGACCAGCACGATCAATACCGAAGGTCACATCCAGATTTTGTAAGGCCACATCGTGTACCAGCTGGTCATAACCACGTTGCAGGAAGGTCGAATAAATTGCCACGACCGGCTTTAAGCCTTCACAGGCCATGCCCGCAGCCAGCGTCACGGCATGCTGCTCTGCAATCGCGACATCGAAAAAACGTTCCGGATATTCTTTGGCAAACTGCACCATACCTGAGCCTTCGCACATGGCCGGTGTAATCGCGAGCAAGCGCGAGTCCTGTGCTGCTTCATCGCAGAGCCACTGCCCAAATACATCCGAATATTTCGGTGCAGTCTTGGCAGCGGTAATGGCATTAAGCTTGCTAATCGCGTGATATTTGATTTGATCCGATTCGGCCGGCGCAAAGCCCTTGCCCTTTTTAGTATAGATATGAATCAGACGTGGGCCTGTACGCTTTTTCAGCGCTTTAAATACATGCACCAGTTGTTTGACATCATGACCGTCATAAGGGCCGAAATAGTCAAAGCCGATGGCTTTAAACAGGTTATCTGCGGCATCAGTCGCGGCACAGTGCAAGCGTGAGTTATACAGCCACTCCGGATGCGGCTGTACGTAAGCTTCACCTTCCTCGGTAATATTAACGAATTCACCGCGCTCCCAGATCGCCGCCAGATGCTTGGCAAAACCGCCAGTACTGCAAGAAATCGACATGTCATTGTCGTTCAGCACCACCATCAGATCGGCATTGTGCGCAACGGCATCGTTCAAGGCTTCAAAGGCCATACCCGCCGTCATGGCGCCATCGCCAATAATCGATACCACTTCACATGGCTTGTTCTGGTAGCGACGTGCCAAGGCCATGCCCAGACCAGCAGAAATTGCCGTCGAAGAATGCCCTACCCCAAAGGTATCAAATTCAGATTCTTCACGTGCTGGAAAGGCTGCCAGACCATCTTTGGCTCGGATAGTAGTGAGCTGTTCACGACGGCCGGTCAATGCCTTATGCGGATAGGCCTGATGCCCCACATCCCAGATCAGACGGTCATGTGGAGTATTGAAGCAATAGTGCAGAGCCACCGTAAGTTCAATAACACCGAGGTTGGCACCAAAATGTCCACCACTTTGCCCGGCAGCATACAAAATGAATTGACGTAACTCATCTGCCACTTGCGCTAGCTGGCTTTGCTCGAGTAAACGTAGTTGCTCAGGATGATTGATCGTATCCAGCAACGGTGTTACAGGGCGTTGAGTAGGGATTTCTGTATACAGCATATTATGGCAAAGCCTTCTAAAGCCTGGCAAATCTAAAGCTAGGTCAATGGGGAGTACCCGATCATATAGCTGAATTGTAGCAGCTTCAATTCAGCTACGCTTCTAGCGATGCAATATTAAACAATGATCTCATCGGGGTGAAAAAATCGCAGGCTACGATTATCCTGAATAATCTTACTATTTATCAACTATTATCGTCTGCTTTCTACAAAAAAGAAAATCTAATACAGAATTTCGACTTTGCAATTCTACCAATGTTCAATCATTACGCTATACTTTAGCCACTTTCAGGATTTAACGGGTTCAGCTGTGCCAATCGAATTTGTCGCAACGTCAAGATTACCTACCGCTCACGGTGAATTTAAAATTACTGTATTTCAAGACCCTAAGACTGGCGAAGAACATGTCGCGCTATCTAAAGGACTTGAAGAAGTTTCTGACGAGCCAGTCGTGGTTCGTGTACATTCTGAATGTTTAACCGGTGATGCCTTTGCTTCACTGAAATGTGACTGTGGCCCGCAATTGCAGGCGACTTTAAAGCTGATCAATGAGTTAGGTCGCGGGGCGATTCTGTATTTGCGTCAGGAAGGACGCGGTATTGGCCTGACCAACAAGATTCGTGCCTATGCCCTGCAAGATCAGGGACATGATACGGTCGATGCCAATTTAATGCTGAACCTGCCGGCTGATGCACGTCAATATGACATGTGCAGCATTATGCTGGATCATTTGCAGGTCAAAGCGGTACGTCTGGTGACCAACAATCCTTTAAAAATTGAAGCTTTAAAAGCCCAAGGGATTAATGTGGTCGATCGGGTGCCCCTCACCGTCGGCTTAAATCCGTTTAATGAGCAATATCTCAAAACCAAACATGAACGTATGGCGCATCTTTATCAGAAGGATGATTTTTAAATCCTCCCCTTAATAAATCCCTCCAAACCTCCCTTTCTTGCGCTTCGACTTAAAACAATGCTTAAGTCTTGCTCAGGGAGGCTTTTCCTTCTTTCAAAAAGAGGAGAAAACTCCCTCCTTTCTTAAAGGAGGGCTGGGGTGGATTAAGTATTAAATCGTCATCGAAAAAATCCGGTTCTCGGGCATGCGTCGCTTTAAACGTAAATCAAAAGCCATACAAATATTACGTACAAATGGTTTCCCTTTCTCCAAAATCGTGACTGATGAGTCTGTCATTTGAATCAAACCATCCTGTGCCATTTCTTCAAGCTGCACCAAGACCTGATCAATTTCAGGGAAAAATAGCTCGGGTTTTTCCCATGAGGTACTAAAGCTGCACATCAAATTCAGAATATGCTGACGAACAATCAAATCTTCCTGATTTAAGACATGTCCTTTAAATACCGGAATTTCATTGCGAGCTAAACACGCATAATATTCTTCAATGGTTTTCACATTTTGGGCAAAGCTGTACCAGCTATCACTGATCGAAGAAATGCCTAAACCGATCATCACTTGAGTTTTAGAGGCGGTATATCCCATAAAATTGCGGTGTAATGTTCCAGCTTGAAAGGACTGGTACATGCCATCTGTATCTAAAGCAAAATGATCCATGCCAATTTCATGATAACCATGCGCCAGCAGTTTCTTTTTAGCCGCTTCATAACATTCACGTTTGATCGCATCTTTGGGTACATCGGCATCTTTAAAACCGCGCTGGCCATTGCCTTTAATCCAGGGCACATGTGCATAGCTATATAAAGCCAAACGATCCGGCAGAAGTGAATTGGTTTGCTCAATGGTATTTAAGACATCGTCCAGATGCTGAAAAGGCAGGCCAAACACCAAGTCATGCGAAATCGACTCATAGCCAATTTCACGCGCCCATTCGGTTACCTGTTTGACATGTTCATAGGGCTGAATCCGGTGAATGGCTTTTTGCACGGTTTCATTATAATCCTGCACCCCATAACTGACCCGGCGAAAGCCCAGATCATACAAGCCTTGCAAATGCTCACGCGTGGTATTGTTCGGATGCCCTTCAAAACTGAATTCATGCACAGGCGCTATGTCTGCTTTGGCCAAAATACCTTGAATCAGTTGAGTCAAATGCTCAACAGAAAAGAAAGTCGGTGTTCCCCCGCCCAAATGAATTTCTTTAATCATTGGCTTATCTTTCAGCAACTCACAATACAAATCCCATTCTTTCAGCACTGCCTGAATATAGGGCTGTTCCATTTCATGTTTTTTCGTGACTCGCTTATGACACCCGCAAAAAGTGCACAGGCTTTCGCAAAATGGCAGATGGATATACAGGCTGATGCCTTCACTTTGATTGGATTCAGTAAAGGATTTTTTCAGCGTTTGCTTCCATTGTTCCAGTGAGAAATTCTGCTCTTCCCAATATGGAACGGTCGGATAACTGGTATAGCGGGGACCGGGAACATTATATTTTTGAATCAGGGAATTGACCTGTACCGACATGACACCCACCTATTACCATCGAGAAATGCTCAAACCCATGAGCGCTTGCAAGTTATTGTGCGGAGCTTGAAAAAAGAATTCAACCTAGCCATTTGGTCGGATTTAATACCCCATTCTGTCCATCAATACTCAAATTTAAAGCCTGGTTCAATCCACTACATTGCTAAATAGACCTTAATCTTTGACTGATTTTATGCTTTGATGTAGCTAGTTTTTTATTTCCCTACGAGGCTCTGATGCAGCATCCTACATCTGCGGATATTCAACGCGTTCGTGAATTTCTCCTCGACTTGCAGGCACGGATTTGTGCAGCACTGGAACAACAGGAGCGTGCTGGCGGCGGTACGGCCGAATTTATCATTGATGACTGGGAACGTCCTGAAGGTGGTGGTGGCCGTTCGCGTGTCTTGCAAAATGGTACCGTGATTGAGAAAGGCGGGGTGATGTTCTCCCATATCAATATTTCCAAACTGCCCGCTTCAGCCACTGAACGCCATCCCAATATTGCCGGTGCCAAGGCGCAAGCGATGGGTGTATCGCTGGTCATCCATCCGAAAAATCCGAATGTACCAACCTCACATGCCAACGTACGTTTATTCGTTGCAGAAAAAGAAGGGCAAGATCCAATCTGGTGGTTTGGTGGCGGTTTCGACCTGACGCCGTTCTATCCAAATGATGAAGATGTCCTTTCGTGGCATCAGACGGCGCATGATCTGTGTGCGCCATTTGGTGAAGAGATTTATCCTGAACATAAACAATGGTGTGATGATTATTTCTATTTAAAACATCGTGATGAACAGCGTGGTGTCGGCGGGTTATTCTTTGATGATCTGAATCAGTGGGATTTTGATACCTGTTTCCAGTATATACAGGCCGTAGGCAATGGTTATCTAGAGGCGATTCTGCCGATTTTCCAGCGTAATCAGGATAAGCCTTATACCGAAGCACAACGCGAGTTCCAGTTGTATCGTCGTGGCCGTTATGTCGAATACAATCTGGTTTATGACCGCGGTACGCTATTTGGTTTGCAGACCGGCGGCCGAATTGAATCAATCTTGGTGAGCTTGCCTCCGCTGACCGGCTGGTCCTATCGTCCTGAATGGGATGAAGGCTCGCCGGAAAAGCGTTTGACCGATTACTATCTGAAACCCCATGACTGGCTCACAGAATTAAAATCAACTGCAATGAAATGATACAAACAGCCCTCAAATAGAGGGCTGTTTTAATCCATTATTCCTCTATACTGCTGCAGAGTAATCCCTGATTTGGTCGCGGCATCCTATCGCTACATCGATCACAATCTATTAGATGTCTAGTGAGAATAACAATGCATCATCTTCAATTAAATCTTCCTGTTTTTGCCTTTTGGCTTTTTCTGGCTCTCGCCATCAGTGCGATGAGTACCGCCGTTTTGAGTCATAATCTGCTTCTGGATGGCGCGGCTATTCTGGTGAGTATCCTGACTGTGGTCGGAGCTGTGCTTAGTATGGCGCTGGTATTTGCAGAACATATTATGGACATCTGCAGTTCCTAAACCGCACTTCCAGCCCCCTTATTTAAAACAGCGCAGGCTTTAGTCCCTGCGCTTTTTCACGTATATTGATGCTCATTTCAGCACATGGACATTGTGAAATGAGCAAACAATTTGCCGTGATTGGTAATCCGATTGAACAGTCACGCTCTCCAGAATTGCATCATGCTTTTGCAGCAAAAACCGGAATTGATCTAAATTACAGCAAACGTCTGGCTCCACTGGATGGCTTTGAGGCCAATATTCAGGAGTTTTTTGCCCATGGCGGAATCGGGATGAATGTCACCGTGCCGTTTAAAGAGCAGGCTTTTGCCCAGTGTCAGGTGCTCAGTGAGCGAGCCAAAATTGCCAAGGCAGTGAATACCCTGTGGATGAAAAATGGTATTTTGCATGGCGATAATACTGATGGTCAAGGTCTGGTCGATGCGATTCGTGCACTCAACTGGCCGCTGGAAAATACCAACATCCTGATTATCGGTGCAGGCGGCGCAACCCGTGGCGTGATCTATCCTCTCGCCCAGGCAGGCGCAAAAAAAATTGTGATTGCCAATCGCACCTTGGCACGCGCTGAACAACTGGTTGCGGATCTGCAGGATGCTGTAGCGCAGCTCGAATTACAGGCTATTTCACTAGAACATCTTGCAGGTGAGTTTGATCTGGTGATCAATGCCACTTCAGCCAGTCTCAGCGGTGATGCTTTGCTGCTTCCAGAAGCCTTACAGTTTAACTATGCCTATGAAATGGCCTATGGCAAGCCTTCCTCCTTCCTTGATCAGGCCAAAGCACGTGCTGTGCCAACATCTGAAGGCTTTGGCATGCTGGTCGGTCAGGCACTGGAATCTTTTTCTATCTGGAATGGCATCAAACCAGATTTAAAAGATTTTCTATAAATATCCAGTTATTTTGACCAGAGAATTCGGGTTGTAACAACAATCCGAATTGATCTTAACTCCATTATTAAAGACTAAAAATTCAGCTACTGGATTTAATGACATTTTTAACTTGAATTTTTTATTGATAACAATTGAGTACAATTCATACAAAAGTAGCACTAGACAATCTGGTGTTCAATTCATTAAAGTCCAATCAGATAAGAAGTTTTCAACCTTTCTGTACGCTGACAGCCAGAAGATGAAATCATCCGATTTTATTGGTTGGCTCTAAGACTCGATTCGCTTTTCTGACATTTTTATTTGCTTGCCTTATCAATGTTTTTTTATCTCAAATATGAATAATCAAAGAATCGATACAGATAATCCAAAACTATTTTAATCAGGATTAAACGCATGCCAGCATATAAAGCCCCTTTACACGACATTCGCTTCCTCATGAATGAAGTGCTCGATTACCCTGCGCACTACCAGAATTTGTCGAATGGTGAATATGCCGATACCGACACGGTAGACATGATCTTGGAAGGTGCAGCAGATTTCTGTGAAAATGTACTTTCACCTCTGAATGAAAGCGGTGATGCTGAAGGCTGTCATTTTGAAAATGGCGAAGTGAAAACGCCTAAGGGCTTTAAAGACGCTTATGATCAGTTCGTCCAAGGTGGCTGGCAAGGTCTGTCTTATCCTGAAGAGTTTGGTGGTCAAAACCTGCCAATGTCTTTAAACCTGATCAAATCGGAAATGATGGGAACTGCAAACTGGTCATTCCAGATGTATCCGGGTTTAAGCGTGGGCTGTATCAATACCATTATCCAGTACGGCACCGATGAGCAGAAGAATACCTATCTGCCGCATCTGGTTGCGGGTACTTGGGCTGGCACCATGTGTCTGACTGAGCCGCAATGTGGTACCGACTTGGGTCAGGTTAAAACCAAAGCCGAGCCGCAAGAAGATGGCACGTATGCCATTTCAGGAACCAAAATCTTTATTTCCGCAGGCGAGCACGATCTCACTGAAAATATCGTACATATCGTGCTGGCGCGCCTTCCGGATGCACCGCAAGGTACTAAAGGCATTTCACTGTTTATCGTACCGAAATTTATTGCTGCTGCCGATGGTGGCATCGGTGAGCGCAATCCAGTCAATTGCGGTTCGATTGAACATAAAATGGGGATTCGTGCCTCAGCAACAGCCGTGCTGAATTTCGACAAGGCCACGGGTTACTTGATTGGTGAACCGAATAAAGGCTTGCATGCCATGTTCACCTTCATGAACACTGCGCGTATTGGCACTGCGATTCAAGGCATCTGTCATGCGGAGTTATCCTTCCAAGGTGCTCTGCCGTATGCCAAAGAGCGTATGTCGATGCGTGCCCTGTCTGGCAAAAAAGATCCGGAAAAAGTGGCGGATGCCATCATTCATCATGCCGATGTACGCCGTATGCTGTTGACGCAAAAAGCCATTGCCGAAGGTGGCCGTGCCATGATTTATCATGCTGCGCAAATTGCCGACAACATGAATGATGCTTTATTGCGTGGCGATACCGCTGCCTTTGAACAGCATGATGATCACTTAGGTTTCTATACCCCGATTCTAAAAGGCTTCCTGACTGAAATGGGCTATGAAGCATCGAATCACGGTATGCAAATCTTTGGTGGTCATGGCTATATCAAAGAATGGGGCATGGAACAGATCGTGCGTGATTCACGTATCTCTACCTTGTACGAAGGAACGACAGGTGTACAGGCACTCGATCTGATCGGTCGTAAAGTACTGTTAACCTCGAAAGGCAAAGTGATTCGTGATTACACCGCTGAAATCCTGAAATTCTGTGGTCAGCATGCGCGTAATAAATATATGCGCCGTTTTGCCTGGGATCTCACCAAGCTATGTGCCCAGTGGAATGCATTAACTGTTCGAATCATGCTGGCAGCCCGTAAAGACCGCGATATCGTCTCTTCTGCTTCAGTCGATTTTCTGATGTTCTCGGGCTATGTGATGATGGCATACTTCTGGGCGCAGCAAGCCGCAGTTGCCTCAGCCAAACTGGCTTCTGGCGATGGCGCAGAAGTACCTGAGTTCTATAAAGCAAAAATCAAAACCGCTGATTTCTATTTCGAACGTATTCTGCCTCGTACCCAAGGTCATGCTGAAGCGATGGTGAATCCATCCAAAACCATGACCGCACTGGCGCCAGAGCACTTTAGTTTTGATTACTAAGCTGTAAATTGAATTACAAAGAGCGCTTCGGCGCTCTTTTTATTGAGAGCTAACCTTTTAAAACCCTAAAAACACCGGCCTGAATACAAAATATACAGGTTTAATTTTATATTTTTCAATAGCCTAATAAATTAGATAAATAAAACGCTTGTATATCTCAAAATAAGCGGTATGATAATCCCAACTAGAAAAATTCTTGTTTTGGTTAGTTTCTTTTAAGTATCGCAGTTTTAGTCATAAACCTTCGTATTACAGATCAAAAAGCTCCATCCTTTTTATTTTTCAAAGTTACAGTTAGTCATCTGAAATTTTGGCTATAAATTCATACGATTCAATAGGTTACATTATGTCTAATACAGTTAACGGTACAGTAAAATGGTTCAACGAAACTAAAGGTTTCGGTTTCATTCAACAAGAATCAGGTCCAGACGTTTTTGCTCATTTCAGCGAAATCACTGGTTCAGGTTTCAAAACTTTAGTTGAAGGCCAAAAGGTTTCTTTCAGCGTAGCTCAAGGTCAAAAAGGCCCTACAGCTGTAAATATCGTTGCTCTATAATTTAGAAGCAAGATATTGAAAAAAAGCACTCTTAGAGTGCTTTTTTTGTGCTTGTAATTTCTCTTATTCAACTCTAGCTTTTAAAGCTTATTTGTTTGATTTAAAAACCGGTGTGCTCTATGCCAAGCTAAAAACTCCTGATCTGGTAAAATCTGCACAATAAAAACCCCCCATATAGATTTATGAAGGTCTTTGAAAAATGTTCAGAAAATAAAAATCAGTTAAAGAAATTCTTCCAGTACCGAATTTAAGAAGATATGCCCCTGCTCGGTACATGCAAGCCGGTTTTGATCATAGATCATTAATTTTCGTTTACGTAAAGAGTTCAATAAATCTTGTAGGGTGTCCAAACTTTGACCAGTACGCTCGATATAAAATTTAGCCTCTACGCCCTGATTTAAGCGTAGCGCATTCATCATAAACTCAAATGGCATCTCTGCAGCTTCAATACGCTTAAACTGCAAATGTTCAGCAGGTACTTTGGCTAAGTAGTCCTTAGGTAAGCGGGTTTTCTGGAAACGATATACGCCATCAGGTTGAGTCACTTTGCCATGTGCACCCGCACCAATCGCCAGATAATCGCCGAATTGCCAATAATTCAGGTTATGCGCTGAAGGTAGTTCTTTACGCCAGGCAGAAACTTCATAATTGATAAAGCCTTGAGCTTTGAGATAAATTTCGCCCTGCTCCTGAATCTCTTCAAGTACATCATCTACCGGTAGAATAGGTTGGGTACGGAAAAATACCGTATTCGGTTCAATCGTCAGCTGATACCAGGAAATATGTGTCGCGCCATTTTCTACCGCAAGTTTTAAATCATGCAAGGCCTGATCTAAAGTCTGCTCAGGCAAGCCATGCATTAAATCGACATTAATTCGTTGAAAGCCTGCTTCACGCGCCAATCCAATCGCAGAAATCGCATCTTCATTGCTGTGAATCCGACCCAAGCGTTTAAGATGGTCAGTATTAAAACTCTGCACCCCAATCGACAAACGGTTAATGCCGGCCTGCAAATAACCTGCAAATGGGTCATGCTCTACCGTACCAGGATTTGCTTCCAGCGTAATTTCACAGCCTTCTGCAAAGGGAATAATGGCTTGCAACTGATCAAATAGCCATTGATAACCTTGAGCAGAAATCAGCGACGGCGTACCGCCACCAATAAATACAGTATGAATCTGGCGGTCTTGGGCAAAATCGACCTGCGTTTTAAAATCCTCAACCAAGGCATGTAAATATTCCTGTTCTAGTTCCAGTGATAATTCACCATCAGGAACAGCATGCGAATTAAAGTCACAATACGGACATTTGCGCACGCACCATGGCATATGAATATATAAAGACAATGGGATAACAGCAGGATTCAATTCAGCCAAAGAACTACTCAAAAACGACTACAAGATATAGCTGAATTTTAACATGACTCGACAGCAACACTGCTAAAATTAAAATGATCACCGGGTTATATCTAAAAACTCAAATAGAATTAGACAGTTAAAATTATGAAAATATCTTCTCAACTGATTATTTTACTTCCTTTAGTCTTTGCAATTGGTGTTTTGCTGACGCTTCAAACCGCAATTAACACGCAACTGAAAGAATATTTATATTCTCCTATGCAAGCTGCATTTTTTTCCTTTTTGATTGGTACAATAGTGCTCGCTGTGATTGTACTTTTTCAGTCCAATCCCAAACCCGGTGTACAGGAATTAATGAATGTTCCCTGGTATTTATGGCTTGGGGGCATCGTGGGTGTCTACGCGATTAGCATGAGCATTTATGCAGCCCCCAAACTTGGCTTTCTGGTGCTTAGCGGCCTGATTATTTTTGGTCAGATGGCCATGTCGATGCTGGTCGATCATCTGGGTTTATTGGGCAACGAAAAAATGCCGATTAACTGGCAACGTCTTTTAGGCGGCGGAGTAATTTTTATTGGTGTGCTTCTCACTTTACAACGCTAAACCCCTCTATTTAAGCACATGATCACGATGAGTAATTTTTGTGTCGAATGTTACACCGGTTACGACCTTTGGTTTTGAATTAAAAAAACTGTTTCATCTGATGTTACCTATTCTGGTGACCCAATTTTCCCAGGCAGGTTTGGGCCTGATTGATACCATTATGGCAGGTCATCTGTCTGCGACCGATCTTGCAGCAATTGCAGTCGGGGTGGGTCTGTGGATTCCGGTGATGCTGCTGTTTAGCGGCATCATGATTGCCACGACACCCTTGGTGGCTGAAGCGAATGGCGCACGTACCCCTGAAAAAATTGCCACCATTGCCCGTCAGTCACTTTGGGTGGCCCTGATTCTGGGGATTATTGCTGGCCTGATTTTGCAGCTGTTGCCAGCGACTTTACCAATCTTAGGTGTACCGGAAAGCTTGCAGCCTAAAGCCGGTTTATTCCTGCATGCAATTGGTTTTGGTATGCCGGCAGTGACTATGTATGCCGCCTTACGTGGCTATTCAGAAGCGATTGGTCATCCACGCCCGGTGACCGTCATCAGCCTATTGGCACTGGTATTGCTGGTTCCACTGAACTATGTATTTATGTATGGAATTGGCCCTGTTCCAGCCTTGGGTAGTGCCGGCTGTGGTTTTGCTACGGCAATTTTACAGTGGTTAATGGTCATTACTCTGGCACTGTATATTTTTAAGAATAAAGCCTATCAACGCACCCAGCCGTTTACTCATTGGGAAAAAATCAACCCGGAATGGATGAAACGCATCTTGCAGCTTGGTCTGCCGATCGGACTGGCGATTTTCTTTGAGGTCAGTATTTTTAGTACTGCGGCGATCGTGCTCAGCCCTTTGGGAGAAACCATTGTTGCTGCGCATCAGATTGCCATTTCAGTGACCTCACAGCTGTTTATGATTCCAATGTCACTGGCGATTGCCCTGACCATTCGGGTCGGCACCTATTATGGCGAACAGAACTGGCAGGCAATGCGTAAAGTACAATATCTCGGCCTGATTACTGCCACTATTCTGGCGATCCTGACCATGATTCTGCTTTGGGTTTTCCGCAATGAAATCGTAGCACTCTACACCTCAGATCTGATCGTGACCCAAATTGCGGTGTATCTGATTCTGTTTGCCATTGCCTATCAGCTGATGGATGCCTGGCAGATCAGTGCGGCAGGTTGTCTGCGCGGCATGCAGGATACCAAGGGGCCAATGTGGATTACCATGCTGGCTTACTGGGTGATTGCCTTCCCGGTCGGGGTGTATTTGTCCCGCTTTACCGACATGGGCGCCGCCGGTGTCTGGGTTGGCCTGATTGTAGGCCTCAGCGTAGCTTGTATACTTTTATTGGGCCGTTTATATGGCAATAATAAACGCTTAAGTCTAAACAACTAAACACTTTTATTTGATTAATTTAAGCTAGAAAATGCGCTGAGATTAAAGATCCAGCGCATTTTTTAATCCTTGTGGAATCTCAGATTCATCCACTACATCTTTAATCACCACCTGCCCCACAATTACATCCGTACCATTAAAAGTCATGGTGGGTGAACCATATATAGCCAAATCCTAAAAACTATAGAACAATAGAGATATGGGATATTCAAAAGATTTTAAAGACAAAGTCATAGAAATTATGATTCGAGATGAAATGTCTGTGCGAAAAGCAGCACAGCATTTTAACATCTGTATACAGACAATTCAGAACTGGAAAAAATCCACTACAAACAAACCTATTCCTGGCCGTCCAGCTAAAATTAGCAGAGAGCAAATATTGAAGGATGTTGAACAATATCCTGATGATTATCAGTATGAGCGAGCTGAACGTTTAGGAGTAAGCACTCATGCGGTATTTAATGCGTTACATGCCGCAGGAATATCGCGTAAAAAAAGACGTTAAAGCATCCTAAAGCAGATCAAAATCAACGTCAGCAATTTCAAAATCTCATAGAGTGTTTAGAAGGGAAATTGCCTCTGATTTACATAGATGAAAGTGGTTTTCAAAGTGAAAGTACCAGAACCCATAGTTATAGCCTTCAAGGAACACGTGCTGAAGGTAAATTTAACTGGCAGTTGAAGAATTGCAGTAATGCGATCGGTGCAATCATTGAAAATAGATTACTGACAGTTGGTGTGTTTAATTGTTCAGTGAACACAGAAGTATTTGAATGTTGGATTGAACAGGATTTATTACCTAAGTTGAAAGAAAGCAGTGTTTTGATTATGGACAATGCGACCTTTCACAAAGGGAAAAGACTTCAGGAGTTGGTACGTTGTGCAGGCCATTACATTGTGTGGCTTCCTAGATATAGTCCAGATTTAAATCCAATAGAAAATATGTGGTCGCGAGTCAAGGCAATTCGAAATAAGTTTAGAGTTAAAGATATTGATAAATTATTTAAAGATTACTGTAATGATTTATTTGGTATTTAGCTATAGCTCATAACCTTCATTTAAGACACGGGTCACCCGCGCACAAAAATGTACATCATCTTTCCCTGTAAAATATCGATAGGCTTTCATTGAATTTTCTTCATTACTGCGAGTTGTTTTATTTATACTTTTGGGACTAAAACAACCTTTAGTATGATTACGCAGCCTGACCTAAAACAATGATGTATTCAGGAATCTTGTTTGGGTTTAAGTACAGGAGGTGAAGAAAAATCTTCTGATAAATCAAAGATCATGCACTAAAGATGGAGAAGTTAAAGAAAATCACAACACAACCTCTACAATTAAATCTAGGCAATTGAATCTTTGTCACCTATGATCAAATACATCAAATAATTGTTGGTTTCAAGGAATCTCGCATGGCAAAAACGGCTAGCACACCCGGTCGTCGCTTTATGAAACTTGCCGGAATGACCGCAAGTATTGCAGGTAAAACCCTATCCAATTCAATTAAAAATTTAACTGCCGACGAAGAGCAGAAAAACACTGCGCGCAGCAAATTATTTCAGGATATTGGTATACAAATCGCGGATACCTTGGGAGAAATGAAAGGCGCGGTCATGAAAGTTGGTCAGATCGCCTCGCAATATAAAGATATTTTTCCACCCGAAGTTGCCAAAGCCATTGCCAAATTGCAACGTCAGGCACCGCCCATGCCATTTAAGGACATTCAGGCGCAAATTGAAAAGGAACTCGGCAAACCTTTACAGCAATTATTCCAACAGTTTGATGAACAGCCTTTTGCCGCTGCATCGATTGGTCAGGTACATAAAGCCACTTTACCCAATGGCCAGCAAGTGGTGGTCAAGGTGCAGTATCCAGGGGTCGATGAAGCCTGTGAAAGTGACCTGAAACAGGTACGTCTGGCGCTCCGTATGATGGGCGTTTTAAAGATTGACCGTAAACTTCAGGATCAGTTATTTAAAGAAATTCAGCATAGTCTGGACAATGAGCTCAACTATGAAATTGAAGCTCAGAACCTGGAAGTTGCCCGCGCTTTCCATGAGTCACTGGATCATAAAATTGTGATTCCACAGGTTTTTCATGAATATTCTTCACGGCATATTCTAACCTTGAGTCAGGAAATGGGAGAAAGTATTGAAACCGCCAGCACCTGGCCACAGGAAACCCGCAATGCCTTAGGGCGCCGTCTGCTGCGTGCGATTGGTCAGGAAATTTTTTATCTGAAACGCTTTCACTGTGACCCGCATCCGGGCAACTTTGCCTTTCGTGAAGATGGCTCTGTGATTGTTTATGATTATGGTGGCGTTAAGACTCTTTCGACTGAAGTGATTGGGCATTTCCGGGAACTTATTCATGCCGCACGCGAGAAGAATATTCCCGTGATTGAGCAACAGTTAGATGCGCTGCATTCCTTGACTGAAACCGGAAAATTCCCGACTGAATTGTATGAACAATGGCTGGAAGTTCTGATGCGTCCACTGGTTACCCATTATGATTTTGCTGAAAACTCGGCCCATCATGATGGCATGGAGTTGCTCAAACCTTCTCTAAAATATTGGGATGTGTTTAAGCCATCTCCAGATACGCTCATGGTGAACCGGACGATTTCAGGACAATACTGGAACCTGATTCATTTAAAAGTTCATGATGATCTGAGTGATGTATTTGAAGAACTGGTGCCGAGTCGAGGTTAATTTTGACCCCAAAGGCTTACACGCTGTAACTCTAGATAACTTGAAGTATTAAATGTTACATTATAACATTTCATTAAGAATCATGAGGGAATTATATATGCGTCCAAATATTCATCCAGCGTATCGTGAAGTGTTATTTCATGACACCAATGCCGATACTTATTTTGTGATTGGCAGCACAATGAACTCTAGCCAGACTAAAGAATATGAGGGGAAAACATATCCTTATGTCACGCTTGATATTTCAAGTGCTTCTCATCCCTTCTATACTGGCGAGCAGCGTCAAACCAGCAATGAAGGTCGCGTGGCAAGCTTTAATAAACGTTTTGGCCGCTTTAAACGTGGCTAAAACTAAAAACCGTCGATTATCTTGATCTTCAAATCGTGGTTTATGTCAGGAAATAACCTCCAGTTTCCTGACTTTTTTATGTCTGTTTCAGCTTTGAGCCAAAGCCAGTGAAGTCAAGTAAAAACCCAGCGCCAGAACGATAATTCCAACAATTACACTCGACAGCGCATACAATAGAGCTAAACCTACAGCGCCATGTTTCAAGAGCTGAAAGCTTTCCAGACCAAAACTGGAAAATGTGGTAAATCCGCCCAGTATCCCCACCATTAAAAACAGACGTGCTTCCTGTTGCAGCATTGGATATTTTTGGCTACAGGCAAAAAAGATCCCTGCACATAAGCAGCCCAGAATATTGACCCACCACGTCGGCCAAGGAAATTGCATCTGTGGTTTTAGCAACCAGAGCCCTGCTGCATACCGTAAACTGGCACCCACTGCCCCGCCGATTGCCACCCAAAGCCAGCCCATATACGTTCCTATTCTATTTATTGATCCAGTTGATTTGATCCGAAATTTCAAATTAATTATGAATCATTTTCATGATTATCTTGAACTGAAAACCTATTAAATACCATGGAACTTCGCAAGAAAATTGCTATATTCATCGCATCGAATTTTTATTGATTGCAAAGGGAAAACAGTATGGCACAAGATTTATTGGCACAATTGGCCGCAGGTGAGGCAAAATTTGCAGATGTGATTGCCTATATCGAAACGCGTTATACCCATACCCCGACTGCATTTAAAAATGGCCAGCAGAGCAATGCAACCACTGAAAACCAAGGCAGCGCCAAAGTTTTTGCCTTTGCACGACTCAATGGGCTGGATCAGGCCCAAACCTTAAGCCTGTTTGCCGAGCACTATGCAGCTGTACAAGCGATGCCTCAAGCCAGCGATCATCAGAATATCCGCCAGTTTATGCAAAATGGCTGGGATGGCATTGCATTTGAAGGTCAGGCTTTAACTGCTAAATAAGCAGTTTATCAGTATAAAAAACCGCTCATAAGAGCGGTTTTTTATAGGCATCTAAATAGCAAATTTTAATTTAGCTTTTCCCAACCTGTTCAATCCACTGAATTGAACTGACACGGAATACCTCACAGGCGCCATCACCGGTATCCGTCGGAGTTAAAGACGATGTCCAGACCAGATCTTTATCACGCACTTCAACCAGCTCACCCTGCATACGCACCAGATCACCACGTTTCACCTTTTTAATGGCCTTGGCAATTTCAGGATTGGCCGGAATGATATGCATATTGGACACCATCTGCTTGGCTTGTTCTACCGGCACGGGTACCCGATCCATTTTCCAGTTCAGATAACGGTCATATTGATTGACACTAATATGTCGGGCAATTTCAGGTTCAGCAAACAGGCCCCAACTTACCGCATAATCAATCGGAGAGAATTTGGCCTGTGGATCAACGCTATAGACTTTGGAACCCAAAATACGGAAATCGCCTTTAAAAGGCTGCAAGACAGAAATTGACTGTCCTTTGACCACAGGTGGCAAACCTTTGGCAATATTGTGATCGACCGAGCTATAGCTGGAAATAGGCAGCAACAAACCGGCCAACAATGCATAATGTTTAAAGTGTTTGAACATCATTTTTAATCTAATCCTAATCGAGTTGATCAAACGTTTTAAGGATATCTTCCTTGATCTTACGTATTTTTTAATGAATAAACAGTTGAACTTGGTAACAAACTGGGTGTATTTAGTCAGCTTGGGCATTCCCGAATATTGTATTTTTCAGTTAAGCTAAAATACATTCAGATTAAATTAAAACAACCCAAATGCTGTATCAACTTTATCAACAACACATCTTTCCGCACCTTTTAAATCAGGTGATGCAAACGCCGTCCTTGATGGATTTACGCCGTGAATTGCTTTTGAACATTTCTGGTGAAGTACTGGAAATTGGTTTTGGTACAGGGCTGAATCTGCCTTTCTATCAAGAAGTAGATCTGGTCTATGCCGTAGAACCCAATCCGGCCATTTTCAAGCTGGCAGAACCGCGCATCCAGCAGGCTGCTTTTCAGGTTGAACATATTCAGGCCAGCGCAGAAGCATTGCCTTTTGCAGAACATAGTCTAGAACATGTGATCTCGACCTGGACGCTGTGTAGTATTGCTGACCTCGGCCAAAGTCTGCGTGAGATTTATCGTGTGCTACAACCGGGCGGTCACTTGCATGTGGTCGAACATGTGCTGAATCGACAAAATTTAAATATCCAGCGCCTGCAGCATTTACTCACCCCGATTCAGAAGAAAGTCGCAGATGGCTGTCATTTAAACCGGGATATTGAAACTGCCTTACTGGAAACTGGTTTTGAAATTGAAGAATTGAATTATATCAATGCCACAGGGATTCCGAAGATTGGCCAGCGTATGCTGCTGGCTCGACTGCGTAAACCGCAAGGCTAATTTATTTTCGTTTTGCCGTTAATGTTGCTGCAACTGAGTCACACGCAGCAACTGACAATGGGCATGATATTCCGAGCCTGTACCCACCTGAAATTCCTGTCCCGTGCTTCCTGAATGTACTGTGACCAGATCACCGCTGAGTGTAATCTTCTGCCCTGATTTTAGCCTGCGAATCTGATTGGCAATTTTCTCGTTGGCAGCGATCAGACTAAAATGCTGGACATGCGTGCTGAGAAATTCAGCTTCAGCCTGGCTGATTTGTTTCTCGATTTGATAACAGCGTTTTGCTTGATCAAATACTAATGTTGCCTGCATGGCTGGCAGTGACTGGCTGAGCAACAGCACATCGATATTACTGACATAGGCCAGATCATTAAAATGTCCAACCATAGGGCTGGCCTGATGCAAGACACGACGATTCGGTTTAACGAAACGTTTATCATGCACAGTAAATGTAGCTGAAATGGGCTGAATCGGCTCTACCGAAAAGTTTTTTAAGACACCTCGTTCTTCCAGATGTGGGATCGCACGAAAAACTCATTCCAGACCCACAGTCCAAGCATAAACAGCAGCGCAGTGATCAGTAATTTCTGCATAATTTTTTATTCTTTTCCTTGGTTGTGCTCAATCATCGAAATCAATCCGGATGGTTTCAAAACGCACCCGCCCTTCCTGAACTGCACGGGCAATGGCTTGCTGGCCTTTGGTCAGCCGCGCTCCGCCACTTTTGATATCAATCAATACCACTTCAATATCCTCTGCTTCGCCTTCGCCGTCTCTGAAATCGGTATAGCCATCAAAGACCACATAATCGACAGGATCGCCCAGAAACTTGGCATCACTGGGCAGATATTGAAATTCCGGCATGATCGGTGCGAGCTGTTCCGCCATTTTGCCTTTCAGGACTGCCCTGCTGGTATTGACACTGCGTTTTTGCGCGGCGATCAATGCCTGCTGATGTTCTAGTTCCAGCTCGGCAATATACTGCTCATATTCAGCCTTGATGCGTCCATTGCGTGTCTGACTTAAAATAATGGTGGTCAGCACCACCCCGATACATGTGCCAATCAGCATGGCCATCCATATGGACATTCAATCTTCCTAATTTACTTTATTTTTTCAGCACAATATTCGACTGAAGTTGAAAACATCAGCCATTGGTACGCTTGAAAAGAATGATATGCTAGGCAGGAACAGAATAAAATCACCTTGAGTCATGAAAACAATTTTAGTTGCGAATCAGAAAGGCGGTTGTGGCAAAACCATGACAGCTATTAGTTTAGCGTCAGCACTCGCACAAAAAGGTTATAAGGTGGCGCTGGCCGATGCCGATAACCAGAAATCTGCATTGCAATGGCTCAAGCAACGTCCGGAACAGGCCATGCCGATTCAAAGTCTGGACTGGCGCAATCACAAATCCATTGGTGATGCACCGAAGCAGATTGAGTATCTGATCATTGATGCACCGGGAGCGTTGACTGAAGATCATGCCGAGCAGCTGATCAGTGAAGCGCATGCGATTATTATTCCGATTCAGCCTTCATTTTTTGATATTGATTCGACCCGTCGTTTTCTCAAACATTTGCAGGACATTAAGCGGATTCGTAAAGGCAAGGTTGAAATTTTACTGTTGGCCAACCGTACCAAACCGAATGCAGCCAGTAATCAGGACATACAGCAGTTTTTTGACAAGATCGACCAGCAGCCGGTGGCCTGGATTTCAGAACGTGCACCTTATAGCCGTCTGGCTATGGAAGGTCTGTCAGTCTTTGATAAACCTCAAAAAATCTATCGGGAATTACAGGATCAATGGCAACCGGTGCTGAATGCCATTATCGATGATCCCAGTCAGTGGTTTTAAGCCAGTCCGCTGAATCCTAACACTGCTTTGGGAAAATAATCACGCTACTTACCAAGCCGTCATTTTCGATCGCTTTTTTTTCAGTTAATATGCCTGAACACGACCTAAAAAATGAGCCATTAAATTCAGTGCAACAGTACGCGCCTACATTACAAAAAGTCTTATTATTTGGATTGTTCTTTATCCTGATTTTTTTGAGTTTTCATATACTCAAATATTTCATCATCCCTGTAGTTTGGGCAGCGATTATCGCCTATATGACTTGGCCCTTGTATCAGTCGGTGTTACGCATGTGCGGCAATCGGCCAACGCTGAGTGCAACCGTGATGATTCTGGCCGTGATTCTGGTGTTTGGTCTGCCATTTATCTTCGCCATTTTTATGTTGCAGCATGAAGGTCGTAATCTGTATTTTGAATTGCAGCGACAGGTCTTTTCCGGTCATCTGGATGTACCGGATTTTATTCGTGGCCTTCCGATTGTCGGCAAGGAAATTAGCCGAACTTTAAATGAAATCAATACCGATCCAAACAGTATCGCGCTATCGATCTCGAGCTGGATTCAAGGTCATCTGAATTACGGCAAAGTGGTATTGAATGAAGTCAGTAAAAATATCTTTAAATTGTGTTTTGCGATACTTTCGCTGTTCTTTTTCTACCGTGATGGTCAGACCATTTTAAATCAGGTGCGTAAAGCTTTTGAGATGGTGGTCGGGCCACGTGTACATCATTATTTTTCTACCATTTCTGCCACTACACGTGCGGTGGTCTATGGCGTTGGTTTGACTGCAATTGCCCAGTCTTTATTGGCAGGTCTGAGTTATTTTGTCGCGGGTGTGCCAAATCCGATGGTCTTGACCATTGTGACCTTTATTTTCGCCCTGATTCCTTTCGGCCCACCGGTGGCTTATAGTGCAGTATCACTGTGGCTCTTTTCACAGGGACAGACGATTGAGGCGATTGGGGTGATGGCTTGGGGCGTCTGTATTGTCAGTACGGCCGACAACGTAATTCGTCCACTGGTGATTTCTGGCGCAACACAAATTCCATTCCTGTTGATTATGTTTGGTGTTCTGGGCGGTATTGCCAGTTTTGGTCTGGTCGGCGTTTTCATTGGTCCAGTGATTCTTGCAGTCTTGCTGGCAATTTGGCGTGAATGGTTACATGAAAGTAATTTGAATGAACCTTTAATGATGCCTAAAGCCACCATGGCACATGACCTCGATCCGCAGACCGAGGACACACCGCCCAAAGCACCTTAAAGCACAGATTGAATCGACTTAAACAAAACAAAACATTTAAGTACTGATTCTATATAGAGCTTCTGATCTTGCTCTGTTTCAATAGATTTACAAAACAGAATAAAGATCAGGATGCCAATACCATGTCTTCATTGTTTAAAATTACGACACTTTGTGCGCTCAGTGCTGCACTTTTCACAGGTTGCGCCTCGACTTCTCCATCGAATGAACTGGTCAGAGCCGTGACTGTAAATGCAGTAACCGCTGAGGGGATAGGTCAAGAGATTGGCACCGTATTACTCAGTGACAGTCCAGCCGGTCTGGTGATACGTACCAACCTGAAACAGCTCCCTGCCGGTGAGCGAGGTTTCCATATTCACGAAAATGGTTCATGTGCACCCGCCATGAAAGATGGCAAGATGGGTGCAGCACTGGCTGCCGGTAGTCATTACAATCCGAACCAGTCCCCCAATCATGGTACGCCGGTGACCGGTCACCTCGGTGATTTGCCCGCATTAAAAGTCAATACTGACGGTACTGCCCGTGTCACCCTGCTTGCACCACGTTTGAAACTGGCGGATCTTCAGGGTCGTGCCATTATGGTTCATGCCGGCGGCGACAACTATTCTGACAACCCCTTACCATTAGGTGGTGGTGGTGACCGCATTGCATGTGGTGTGATCTAAACAGATTAGTGTAGATATAAAAAGAAAAAGACGGGCTATCTGCTCGTCTTTTTTCATGAAATTTTCTTTAGAGTTGGCATCTAAATAACTTTTTTGCTCTTGAAATAGATCAGTTTATTGTAGGAAAACTTAAAGTTTTTTTTGCAGTTATGCCATCAATAATAGTATCGTGAAACTAAATAACCAACTGCTTTACTCGGTTATAACTCATTATAAATATTGAATATATTTTTATTTTTAAGATTTAATCTTCAATTTATATTGGGTACACTCAGGGTTAATTTAATTAAATCAGTATGTCTTATGAACATCAAAACTTTACGTCTGGTCGGTTTGTTTGAAGGGATTTCATTTCTGCTACTTTTATTTATCGCGATGCCCGTGAAATACATGATGGATAATCCGATCTTAGTGAAATATGTTGGTATGGGGCATGGCGTACTATTTGTGCTGTTTTTAGTGGTGTTATTTGCGGTCTGTGAAAAGCAAAAATGGTCGCTCAGCATGTTTTTGATGGGCCTGATCGCTTCAATTTTGCCATTTGGGCCATTTTTGTTTGATCTGAAATTAAAGAAACTAGAGCAGCCCGTCGCTGAGCTTCAATAGATATTAAAATCCTCTCCCCCTCTGGGAGAGAGTTAGAGAGAGGGTATAGCCTTCCTTTATAAAAGGAGGAGCTTTAAAACTCCCCTCTCACCTTCCGCTCAGAAATAATCTGCTTTAAGCTCAGACGCGGCAAAGTAAACCACAATGCAATCAAAATGAAAGAGGCGATGCAATAGGCCCAAATGTCATAGGCTTCATAAGCCATTCGAACTGCCTCAATCACCACGAAAAAGCTCAGCATCAGGATAATCGAAACCGTAGCAGCCACCGTACCTTTGGACACTTCAGAAGACATCAGTGCAAAACGGTACAGCACCGAGAAACTTACGCCTTCACCAAGGCTGATACAGGTGGTGCCGATAATCAGGCAATGCACAAAATAATCTGGAATAAACAGACCGAGTATTAATAAGCCTGTACCAAACAGCATCAATGGCACACCCAAGAGTACAGTTTTCCCCAGCGGCATTTTGTCGATGATTTTTAGCAAAACCAAATTACCGATAATCAAGCCGCCCAAAACCGGAAACTGCGCCAGACCATATTGCACGCTGCTGAATCCAAACTGCTCGACCAGAATCACGGGTGACAAGGCAATCCATAACATCAACGGCAGGCTGACCAAAGGTAGTGCCGCGGTCATAATCACAAAACGTTTATTTTTTAAAACCTGTTTAAAGTCATCCAAAATATAGCTGAAGGGCTGCTTCGGAACACTGACTTTCAGGTTTGGCATTTTGGCTTTCAGGCCAAACCAGCTTAAAAATGACAGAAATGCAATGCCGATAAAGCCCCAATGCCAGGAGATATGATCAATCATAAAGGCACCCAGCACCGGCCCGAGCAATGGTGCCAGTAAAGAAACATTGGCCATGAGCGCCATGACTTTAATGGCATCGCGTTCTTCGAAGCTTTCCTGAATGGCGGCATAACCTACGGCGGTAATGAAGGACAGGCCAAAGCCCTGTAAAAAGCGCAGGAATAGGAAACTTTCGATATTGGGTGTTAATAAAATAGCCAGACAGCTAATCGTGAAAAATGCTACACCACCCAGCAGTACCCTTTTACGCCCGAGACGATCGGACAATGGCCCCAGGATCGCTGCGACAAATGCCCCGCCCAACAGAAAAAATGACATGGAGGATGGCGCCCATGAACTGCTTACCCCAAAATCACGGGTAATCGATAGCATGGCTGGTTGGATCAGGTCATTACAGATATAGACGGAAAATTCAAACAGAACCAGTGCCAGCGGGAACATGAGTGTGGCACGGGTCAGTTTTTGGGTTTGGATGTTTTGCATGGGAGTTTTTATTGTCACCCTGCTCGTTTAAGCAGGCTAAACTTTGTCTAAAATAGAAAGAGGAAATTTTAGCAGAGTCCTGTTTTTAAGTCCGTTCTCTTTTTTAATGACCTACTCAAAACAAATCAATGGAGGATACATTATTCATCTATATTCTAATAATTTATAAAAATCAAATAGACTCTACTGAGTTCCACTCTTGAAACCATTTTTCTTTTCTAGGATTTTCAAAATGAAGAATTTGTTCTACTAAGTCTATAATTAGTTGATCAATATCTTTTGCTATCGAAGATCCTAACTTTATTTTTGAAATACTTCCACTTTTTAATGGGTCACTACAGTCTAATCTAGAGTAATAATAGTTAGCCCTATCCATGATAAATTTATCAATATAATTAACATGTCCTTCTGTTGAAAAATGGTCTTGAGGAAAAAATTTTACTAAGCTCAGCCAACAGAATCTTAAAAACCAGATTAAGTCTTCATTACCTTTCATCATATTAAGAGCAATTTCGCTATCCCAATTGATATGACAGTTTAAATACACCTCTTTTCAAGTCAGGTAAAGAAAAAATAAAATTTTGATCTGCCTCTAATTCACTATCTTTCTCACGATACAATAATTTTTCTCGTAGGATTTTTTCTGATTTTCTTTTATCGTAATTGGTATAAAACCTATTTAGATAGAATAATAAGAGTGAAGCTAAAAATCCTCCAATCACGCCAATTGTAGCGGCTAATATATTTGAGTCCATCAACTCCCCCCTCTTCCCAAAAGCAAAAAGCGCATCACTAAGATACGCTTTTAACCAAATTCTGACTAAAGATCAAACACTATTATGGGCAGGCTGCTTTCTGGAAGTTTCTGGTATTTGAACCACGTGCACACTGATATAACTTTTCAGCATTCTGCATTTTCCAGCTTTTCTGTTCTTTTTTGAAATGATAAATGGTCTGAACTGATTTGACCGAATCATCCAACAAACCTGTTTCAGTCACTTTCACCTGCCCAACGGTGGGTGACTCCACATTATTAAAAAACTGACGAATCTCGACTGTTGCCAGTTCATTACGTAAATCAGGCCTCATTTTAAGTACCTGATCCAAAGGTGTATCCGAAGAAGACTGCACTTTTGCAATCACCTGCTGGGTAGTGGTACAACCCGACATCATCATACCCAGACCTAAAGCTGTAACCGCTAATAACCGTAACATATCGTTTAACCCAGATTATCCTTATTATACAAATTTATCATGCCGCGCTTTTCAGCTTAACGCTATTTAGACTATGTAACCCCATTTACACAGCATTGACATCCTCACCTCCCTGAAACGGAGGTGATTCCTACTACTAGACGCTTATGCCCAAGCGCAAGTATGTTCTTAGCTGCGTTTTCGTCCCTGTTATTGGAACTTCCGCATTCACACTCCCATACTCTTATTCGCAAATCTGCTCTACCTTTCGGACTGCTAGAAGTGATCTCACCACAGCACGAACCTTGCGAAACAATGTTTCTCAGGTTGTGAATCTCTCACTTACTTCTTCAAACATTGCCCCTGCGTTCTCGCATTTATACTTGAGCATTGTTTTGAATGCTGAAAACTGTATCTAAAACAGATTTTGCCATTTTAGTTTTTACAAGTTTACCCGCGCTCAGATCGCCAACAACAATCAGTGCATTTTCTCTCACAAGCATGGTGCTTGCCTTATGCAAATGATCTTTACGACAATTGGCAATTTTAGCGTGTAATGCACGTACACGTTTTTTATTCTTGGCTCGTTGAGCAATACCTAATTTCTGTTCATATTTCTGATAGAACTTAGGATTTGAAATTACAGTACCATCAGAACAGGTGGCAACGTCTTTTAAACCTAGATCAATACCAATCGCTTTAGTTGCAGTAGGTTTATTTTGCTTAGATGAATCCACTACAAGGCATACATACCACCGTCCACGACTATCCTCAACGAATGAGCCTGTTCTCACGCTGTATTTACTTAATCCGTAACTATCCCATAACTTGAATTGATGCTTGCCGTACTGAACATATCCATCAGCGTATTTGATTGCTACTTTCTTGAAAGGAATCCAACCAAGTGATCTTCTCGCTGATTTCTTATTGCTCACACGCCATTTCAGCTTTGCTTTCTTGAACTGTTTTCTTCGAGTGATTAATTCTTCTGTAACAGCCTGAATGGTTTGGCTATGTAGATTGCATTCTTTCGATGCGCCTTTGGTGTATTTGGCAACATCATAAGCTGATAGAAATTCACCTTTTCTTTTTAGATGCTTAAACCCTAAATCATTGACATAATTCCAAACAAAGTTCACCTCAGATGCTAATTGATCTAGCACCTTGCAATGTTTGTCTTTTATGCGTAATTTAAGTGTTTTCATGTGGTTATATTAACAATTTTTTCTCTATACCCTATGTGGGGCAATTCTTAAAACGACATCTTATGTCGTGTCGCTTATATCTCTGCTCTGAAGGACAGAGTTTTACGCTTCATTTGATAAAAAAAGCGCAACTTGCGATGCGCTTTTGTAAACTTTTAAAATCCGATCAGATTAAAGATCAAATAATTTACCCGGGTTCATAATGCCATTTGGATCGAACACTTGTTTCAGGGCTTTCATATATTCAATTTCTTCCGCAGAACGTGAATATTCAAGGTATGGCTTCTTGGTCATCCCTACGCCATGTTCGGCTGAAATTGAACCATCATATTTTTTCACGGTGTCAAAGACATACTTGTTTACTACCTGACATTTAGCGAAGAATTCATCCTTGCTTAAATCCGCTGGTTTCAAGATGTTCAAATGCAAGTTACCGTCACCGATATGACCGAACCAGCAAATTTCAAAGTCTGGATAGTTCTCTGCAACAATTGCATCAATTTCTTTAATAAATGCAGGAACGTGCGTGATCAATACTGAAATATCATTTTTGTATGGAATAAACGGTGCGATTGACTCAGAGATGTCTTCGCGTAAACGCCATAAGCTTTCGACTTGGTCCAGACTTTGGCTCAGAACGCCGTCCAGTACCCAACCTTGTTCCATACAATGCTCAAAAATTTCCATCGCCTTGTCCATAATCGGCTCAAACGGCGCTTCAAACTCAAGCAAAACATAGAATGGACATTCAGTTTCAAATGGACGTTGTACATGACCATTGGCCAATACTTTTTGCATTGCCAGTTCACCAAAGAACTCAAATGCGGTTAAATCAATTTTCGCCTGGAATGCATGAAGCACGGGCATGACTGCATCAAAATCAGTGACACCCAGCACCATCACTTGCAGGTCTTGCGGTTGACGTTCCAACTTGATTTCAGCTTCAGTGACTAGCCCCAGTGTACCTTCACCACCAATAAATAAGTGTTGCAGCGCATAACCGGTTGCATTCTTGATCATGCCCTTGTTCAGGCGTAGTACATCACCTTTACCTGTCACCACGGTCAGGCCAAGTACCCAATTACGGGTCATGCCGTATTTAATAACTTTAATACCACCGGCATTGGTGCCGATGTTCCCGCCAATCTGGCTTGAGCCCGCAGAAGCAAAGTCGACTGGATAATACATGCCCTGATCGGAAGCATAGTTTTGCAACTGTTCAGTTACCACGCCTGCCTGCACGCGAACCATCCGGTCTGCCGGGAAGAATTCCAGAATCTGGTTCATCTTGTCCATGCTCACCACAATCTCACCATTGGCTGCAACTGCACCTGCAGACAGACCCGTACGACCGCCTGATGGGGTGACTGCAACATTAAACTGGTTTGCCAATTTTACGATGTCTTGAACCTGTTCAGTCGTCGAAGGAAAAACGATGACCGATGGGTTTGGATCAAAGTGTTTCGTATGATCACGACCCCAATTCTGGAGGCTGTCCGTATCGGTTTTAATACGGTTTTCACCCAAAATTGCCGTCAATTGGGTCAATAACTCAGGGGTTAAAGCGACTGGAGCATTCATCGTTTGCAGACCTAGCATGATTTAAACAAGAGAGACTTCGCTGGTTTATTTGCATATTTTTTAGGCATAAAAGCCTGTATACAAATCAGGCGAAACATGATGATTAAAGCACCAAAAATGGCAGCTTAAACAGCATGGCGCAATATTATAAGCTATTTTTAGGGGATTCCTTTAAAAAATGACAATTTTGATAATATACCTTTGAAAATGAATATTTAAATCAACCAGATTTATCATTTTCACTACTATCACTTGCAAAAATAGCTGATATTGCCGTCATCAAGGAAATGTATAACCACCCTTTTCCTGTGCTATTATACCGCGACTAAATTTGGCCTTTGTAGCGGAGCCGTAATGAGCCAACATCTATCTCTACCTAAAGATAAAATCCGTTTTCTACTGTTAGAAGGCGTTCATCAGAACGCAATCGACACATTGAATGCAGCTGGATATACCAACATCGATTATCGTAAAACAGCGCTCGAAGGCGAAGCACTGAAAGAAGCGATTAAAGATGCACACTTCGTCGGTATTCGTTCCCGTACTCAATTGACTGAAGAAGTATTTGAAGCTGCGAACAAACTGATTGCAGTAGGTTGTTTCTGTATCGGGACCAACCAGGTCAACCTCGATGCTGCAATGCGTCGCGGTATTCCGGTATTTAATGCACCGTATTCAAATACCCGTTCAGTCGCTGAACTGGTCTTGGCAGAAACGATTCTGCTTCTGCGCCGTGTACCTGAAAAATCAACAGATACACATGCAGGTGGCTGGAACAAATCGGCTGTCGGTTCATTCGAAACACGTGGTAAAACTTTAGGTATCGTTGGTTACGGTTCAATCGGTTCACAACTTTCTGTACTGGCTGAAAGCCTGGGCATGAAAGTGACCTATTATGATGCAGTGACAAAACTACCTTTAGGAAATGCACGTCAAGTCGGTTCTATGGGCGAATTACTGGCCAATGCAGATGTGGTTACTCTACATGTTCCGGATCTGCCATCTACCCGTAATTTCTTTGGCAAAGAACAGTTTGCGCAAATGAAAGAAGGTGCAATCTTCCTGAACGCAGCACGTGGTACATGTGTTGTGATTGAAGATCTGGCAGATGCGATCAAGTCTGGTCACATTGCTGGTGCTGCAGTAGACGTATTCCCGAAAGAGCCGAAAGCCAATGGTGAAGAATTCGTTTCTCCACTGCGTAACCTTCCAAACGTGATCCTGACTCCGCACGTGGGTGGTTCGACCATGGAGGCACAAGCCAACATCGGTCTGGAAGTTGCTGAGAAATTCGTTGCTTATTCAGATAAAGGTATGACTTTATCTGCAGTGAACTTCCCGGAAATTGCACTGCCATTGACTGAAGGTAAACACCGTTTACTGCACATTCATAAAAACATGCCGGGCGTTCTTTCTAAGATCAACAACCTGTTTGCTGAACACGGTATTAACATCTCTGGCCAGTCTTTAATGACCAAAGGTGATGTCGGTTACCTGGTGATGGACGTAGACGCGACTGCATCTAAAGAAGCACTCGATACCCTACATGAAGTTGAAGGAACAATCCGCGTACGCGTACTGTTCTAATTTAACGATATGCAAAAACCACAGCTTTCGGGCTGTGGTTTTTTGTTTTTTAAGGTTTTTATTTTTCAGCCTTTACTGTTCTTCCGCTCTTCGAGAAATCGAAACCTATTGAGTTATGCTGAATTTTAAAATTGCACCTATTGTACAAGCGCCACTGATTCTCCTGATCGCGATGATCAGTATGCAAAGCAGTGGCTCCTTTGCCAAATATCTGTTCGGTCAGTTTCCCATTCTGACCGTTTCAGCCATGCGTCTGCTTTTGGGTGCTGTAATTTTGGCATTGATTTTTAAAATTTGGCAAATTCATTTCAGACAGATCAAGTGGCCGGCCATTCTCAGTTATGGTCTGGCCCTGGCAGGTATGAACCTGCTGTTTTATCTGTCTATTGATCGCTTGCCGCTGGGCATTGCGGTTGCTTTTGAATTCATTGGCCCTTTAAGTGTGGCGCTGTTTTATGCGCGGCAAAAATTTGATTTTGTCTGGGTCGGATTGGCTATTTTAGGCCTGATTCTGCTGTTTCCCTTTGATCAGGCTGCACAGCCACTTGATCCGGTCGGGATTCTATTTGCCCTAAGTGCGGGTGCCTGTTGGGCGCTATACATCGTCGCTGGGCAAAAGCCTTCCGGGGTTTCCGGCAACCATACCGTGTGCTTGGGCATGTTGGTCGGGATGCTGGTGCTGATGCCAATTGCGCTTTTTGCTGGCATTCCTGCGCATACATTTGAACCCATCAGCCTGTTATATTTCATAGCTCTGGCTGTGCTGGCCAGCGCCCTGCCTTTTACCCTGGAAATGATTGCCCTGCGAAATTTAACCGCCTTGAGTTTTGGTACTTTGATGAGTCTAGAACCTGCAATCGCAGCACTCTCTGGTTTTATCTTCTTGGGTGAAACTTTATTGTGGACACAATGGCTGGCACTGGCCACGATTATTAGTGCTTCAATTGGCTGTACGGTGACCAGTCAAAGACGAAAACATTGAATAAAAATAAAGGCGCTATAGCGCCTTTATTTAAGATACCTTTATTAGAATCATTTTAACGTGGTGTTGCATCTTTAATCGCCGTATTTAATACCGTGGCTGCTGTCACATTATAGCCATCACATGCAAAAGCAAGCTGATCATAAGTGTATTCTGTCCATTTGATCATTAAAGGACTGGCATCATTTTCCTTTAATTTGTCTAAAGCCACTTTTCGTGATTGGGCAACATAATCGTTGTGATCAATATGTTCTCCATGTTCCGAGAACGCACTGTTATAAATTCCTCCTTGATATTCGATCGCACCAAAATATTTGTAATATTGCATAGCAGTATCTTTATATTCTGCCTTTTTATATTTCAAGCCAGCCATGGTTTCATCTAGAATAATTTTTGCCAGCTCCTGGACAGACGTTTGTGCCTGCCAATCAGCCAGCGTGCGATAGTCAGTTTTTGTTTCCGGATCAAATTCAATATATTCTTCTTCCGGATGTTCAGCCTGAAGACGGAAACATTTAGATCCATTCGGGAATGTGCGCGCCTTCTGCAAATCAATAAAATTGGCTGCAAACTCATTATAATATTTACGGTCAGCGGCTGTCGTATTATCACTATTAAATAACACTCTGGTTGCAGCATCCTCATACATTTTCACCACAGCAATATTGGTACGTTCAGTTAATGCTTTTCCTGACAGGTCGTACCACTCTATATGCCGTCAGTAATTTTATTTTTATGACTGGCCAATAGAAGTTTTTTCGACTCCATGTCTGCTGCATCAGCATTCGGCAAGTTGAACTGATAGTTGTAGAATTCCGACACTGTGTCTGATGCTCCATCACCCGGGGTTCCAGGATTGTTCGGATTACCTGGATTGGTCGGAGCCGGTTGGCTAGGGACTGGTGTATTATTATCCGAATTATCAGAGCTACCACATGCTGCAAGCATACAGCCCAAAATGGCGCAAGAAAGTATTCGTAATTTCATTATTATCTACCTTATTATTTTCATTGTTATTTTAATGCTGCCCCGAATTGGGATCTAAGATATTTTAATAAATATAAAAATAAGATCAAATTAAAAATTGATTAATTTGTAACCACACCTGAGGTAAGTTTAATTTTGAATTTAAAACTTCACATATTTGATTGAGCTAAAATGTAAATTGATTATCTCCAAACTTAAGTTGCATTCACAAAATATTGCTCTGGCCTACTCAGCAAAAATCAACCAGTTTGCTATAATTTCATTTCTTTCTATTTCTCATTTTCACCCGCTCTGGGTAGAAGCTGCTTCCATGCCAAACGCCCAACTTCTTGCCGTATTCTTCATGGTCTTGTCCATGACTTCGTACCAGATCAGTGCATCTTTTGCCAAACAGCTGTTTAGTGTACTGGATCCGATTACTGTCACCATTTTAAGACTCTGTTTTGCTGCAATCATTGTCTGCGTCATGTTCCGCTCTTGGAAAATAATTTCACGTTTGCCTTTTTTAAAATGGCGGGATTTACTCTGCTATAGCGCGGCTTTAGGGGTCATGAATATTTTATTCTATCTGTCACTTGGTCGTTTACCGCAAGGCATTGCAGTAGGTCTGGAGTTTATTGGCCCTTTGGGACTGGCTCTACTGTCGATTAAACACCGTAGTGATTATATCTGGGTATTGATGGCCATTTTGGGCATCGCGCTGATGGTGCCATGGGGACAGGCCAATAGCAGCAATTTTGACCTGTTGGGCGCAGCTTGTGCCTTGGGGGCAGGTTTCTGCTGGGCATTATATATTTTCTTTGGCCAACGTATAGTTCAGCAGAATATCGGCATGCATGCACTGACCATTGCCATCAGTATTTCAGCATTGTGTCTGCTGCCGATCGGTCTCTACAACAATGCGCCCGCATTGATTGATACACAACATTGGGGCAAGGCCATTGTGATTGCAATTCTGGCCACTGCGATTCCTTATGCCCTCGATTTAAAAGCCTTACAGCATTTAAACAAAATGAGCTATGGCACCCTGTCCAGCCTCTCTCCGGCTTTAGCAGCTTTGACCGGTTTTCTGTTATTGGGTGAGAAAATCACGGTACTGCAAGCGGTCGCTCTGGTGTGTATTATGCTGGCCTCTGTCGGTGTGACAGTACGTGCCGCGCGTCAAGGAGCGGCAGAACGGAATGCATAAAGCCTGATTGGGATCTGGGCAACTGACTCAATATTTTCATTCATTTTTGTGCTTTCTCCCTTTAGGAGAAATACCTCGGAGAAATGAATCCGGATAAAAAAAGATGGCTGTAGCGCCATCTTTTTCATTTATTCGATTTGAAGTTAAAATTTAGCTTTGTACCAGCATATCTTTTTTCATGTCTTTATAACGCTGATATTCAGTCTTGTACTGCACTGCTAAAGCGGTCTTTTGCTCTTCACTGAGAATTTTTCCTGCCTGCTGGAAGAAACCATGTTCCTCTTCTTTTAAGTGGTGATGCACTTTTTCGGAAAGCTTTTTGGCAATTGCAATCCAGCCCGGATTACTCAATTCTGTTGCAGTCAGCTCTTCAATCATCTCGTCCATTTCATGATGTTCGGCCAAGGCATGCCGGGTGATATTCAAGCCCGAATCGGTCATCATCAGGGGAATATAGAAATAACGGTCTTCAGCCGCTTCATGGGCAAATAATTCATTCTTGAGTTGTTTGAACAGCTCACGACGTTCTGCTGTATCCCCTGAAGTTTGTAGTAATTTTTCTGCAAGATCACGCTGAATTTCATGACTTTCTCTTAATGCTTCAAAAATGGTGGTCATCTAATTTTTCTCCTGTTTTCGCCCTGCCTTTTTACATCATAGAAAGAAAATGGCATGGGTTCAGGAGGTTTTATAAGTACAAATTGTATAAAAAACTTTAATATTGAGAATGGTTTACATCTATTCTTATATAAAGAACATCTGATAGGCCATCCGGCAAATCAGTAAACTGACCAGAATCAGGAATAAAATCCGGATAAAGCCACTGCCATATTTAAAGGCTAATTTGACACCCAGCAAGGAACCACAGATATTGGCCACCGCCATCATCGCCCCGACCATAAATAGCACATTGCCGCTGGGAATAAAGAAAGTTAACGCTGCCAGATTGGTGGTGAAATTGGCAATTTTAGATAAAGCTGAAGCATGTAAAAAATCGACACTTAAATAACGAATGAAAAAGAAAATAAAGAAACTGCCCGTACCCGGCCCGAAAATTCCGTCATAAAATCCGATGGCCAGACTGCCCAAAACTGCCAATGCCAACATTTTCTTGGTGAGCTTTTGCTGAACATGCACCTGACCAAACTGCTTTTTCATCACGGTATAAATCGCGATGACAATCAGCATGATCAATACAAAAGGTTTGAGGATTTCGACCGGAATCAAGGTGACACTGGCCGCGCCAATAAACGAGCTGATGAAACTGCAAGCTGCAATCACGCCCAAGAGCAACCACGGCAGTTTTACCTGACGCAAATAGGAAAATGCCGCAGAGCCAGTACCAAAAATCGAGGCCAGTTTGTTGGTACCAAATACGGTAGCCGGCTGTAAATGCGGCAGACTGCCCATAATTGCCGGAATCTGGATCAGACCACCACCGCCTACAGCAGCATCAATTGCCCCTGCAAAAAATGCAAAGACAATCAGGCTGATGATGATCTCAATATCCATATTTCAGACCTTGCTTAGAGGTTTAAGACGCGTTTTGGCACCAGTCGTTTTTTATCACTAATTTCCGCCAGGCCTAAACATTTTTCACCATCAAAAACCAAGACCTGTTCAGCTGCATCGTGCTCGATATTACTTTCCATGCCACGGCTAAAATATTCTGCCCGCCCTTCTGGCACTTGGATTTGCGGGAAATGTTGCACCGGTGCATAAGCCGGCAACAACAACCTATCACGCTCGTCTTCATTCAAGCTTTCCAGATATTCAATGGTATAACTCGGGATCAAATCAAAATGACCGGTTTTAATGCGGTGTAAATAGGTCAGATGACCGTAAGTACCCAAGGCTTTGGCAATATCTTCACCGAGTACCCGGATATAAGTCCCTTTAGAGCAGGTAATATCCAGCGTGATGCTATTTTCAGTAAAGGATAAAAGCTCAATGGCCAGAATGCTAATCGGGCGCGCTTCACGTTCAATCTCGATGCCCTTACGTGCCAGTTCGTATAAAGGACGACCTTCTTTTTTCAGCGCCGAATACATCGGTGGCACTTGCTGGATATCACCGATAAACTGTGTCAAGGTTTCTTGAATTAACGCTTCCGAAAGTTCAGGAACCGCTTTTTCTAATAAGACTTCGCCTTCAACATCGCCGGTGGTGGTGCTATGTCCAAGAAAGACCGTCGTTTGATAACGCTTGACTGAATCTAATAAATAATGCGAAAACTTGGTCGCCTCACCTAAACATATCGGTAATAAACCCGAGGCCAGAGGATCCAGTGCCCCGGTATGGCCTGCTTTTTGTGCACGATACAACCAGCGAACTTTTTGCAATGCAGCATTAGAACTAATGCCCAAGGGTTTATTCAAAAGGAAGACACCACTAAGATGACGACGCTGAATTTTAGGAGATGATGCTTTCATGGCAAAAAATCAGACATTTTATAAATTGGCGCCATGGTAAGACCCTGTGCGATGATTTACAACTTTTCTATGGTATCTGATGATTTTTATGGCATATTGAGCCGAATCAAAACTCTAAAAATAATGAAACCGAAAAAACAGGTGCATAGGATATGCAGAAATACAAGATATGGATCATTCTGGCTCTGGTGGTGCTGTGCTTTATCACCCTGATGCTCTGGTTATCTCCTCAGAATGAATCACAGACAGAGACTATTGGCCAATCATCTCTTAGTGAACGCCGCGGCGAACCTGCCGCATTAAGTATGACCAGCCCTGCCAATGCAGCATTTTCCAGTGCCAGCCAGCAAGATACCGAAATCAATTGCCAGATGCAGCTGGATACGAGTAACCGTCTGACCGTCAATGAACAGACTCGAAACTGTTTTGAATATTTTATTACCCAGTTTGGTGAAAAAAATCTGGCACAGATTCAACAGGATTTTAAAACTTACATTCGCCAGAATCATAAAGAACCCGCTCTCTCACAGATTCTGGATTTATGGGATCGCTATATTCAGTATCGTCAAGGTTTAGGCCAACTGACTGCACCGACAGGCCTCGATCAGGAAGATCCGGCCTATTACCGCAGCATCTATAGCAGCACCCAGAATTTGCGTAAACAATATTTTTCTAATTATGAAATTGAAGGTTTATTTGGTACCGAAGACACCTATCATGAATATACGCTTGACCGTATGGCCGTGCTGGCAGACAACAGCTTAAGCGAGTCTGAAAAAGCCCAGAAGCTCAAAAATCTGTTTGAACAATTACCACAAGACTGGCAGGAAAATCTGGAACAACTGAATAAACTCGAAGATTTACGCAAACTCAGCGCAGACATTAAAGCGCGTGGTGGCTCAAATGCAGAGATTCGTCAAATGCGATTAAACCTGGTCGGCCCTGAAGCTACGCAACGTCTGGAGCAACTGGATGGCGAACGTGCCAGCTGGAAATCCAGTGTCACGACGTATCTCAATGAACGGGATAGCATCATGCAAAGTGGCATGAATGACAGCGCCAAACAGCAAGCCGTCGAGAAGCTGCGCCAGCAACGTTTTCAACAGCCGAATGACCAGCTGCGGGTCGAAACCTTTGAACAGATTCATGATCAAGGCGGCAAGTTGCCCTTTGCGAATTAAGCCTAAAAGCCATCACCTGTTGATGGCTTTTTTTATGATCCTCATATCGAAAGCTTTATGCCTTCATATCTCCCGCCCTAACTTTGTTTCTAAATATTTCTTGTTTACACAAAATAACCTCAATGAGTGTTTTGTATTTCAACAACTTAAAATTTAAATACAGCCGTAAATAAAACATATTCTTACAATGTAAATCTCTTCTCTCTATCGTGTCCTAAAATGACATGGTTTTAGCGCGTTGAAGTGAAAAAATACCGCTACTCAAAAGAAAAATTGCTCAGCCATAGAAGGCCAAAACTGTATGGTCCAAAGTCTGCTTTTGTGGCTTACAACACTCTAGAAAAGCAATGATTGCTTTAATAACGATAAAATTAAAAAGGGATGCTTATGCGTACTTTCAGCAAGATAGCACAGTTACTGACTGTGACTTTAGCAACAACTCTGGGATTAAGCTTTTCTGCACAGGCCCATGCCGCGGCAAGTGCGACACAGGTCACTGAAAAGGCCAGATCTGATTATGCCAAAACCAAATATCCTATTCTGATGGTACATGGCTGGCTAGGCTGGTCACGCATTGGCACCGACAGCATCGGGCTGGATTACTGGTATCAGATTCTACCGGATATGGCACGCAATGGTTCTACCGTCTTTGCTGCACAGCTGTCTCCGGCAAATAAGACAGCACATCGCGGTGAACAGCTGATCAGCCAGGTTGAAGATGTGATAGCAATCACCGGCAAACACAAAGTCAACCTGATTGGTCACTCTCATGGCGGGCCAACCGTGCTCTATGTCGCTGCCACTAAACCAGAATATCTGGCATCGATTACAGGCGTTGCTGGTACCTATCATGGTTCTAAAGTTGCTGACGATATTCAAAGCAATAGTTTAAGCCGCACCGCGTTTAATATTTTAGGTGACTATATTGTGGGACCTTTAATTGCACTCGCTCAGCTTAAACCTGAATTAGAAATCGATTTTGATGCATCCATGAAATCATTAACCCAAACAGAATCAAAAAACTTTAATGCAACTGTTGCAAAAGAAGCAGTCAAAGACGGCGTTTTAGCAGCGACTGAAAACTGTAATAAAAACCTCAAACCTAAAGATTCTAAAGGTATTTATTACTATTCATGGACAGGTGTAGCACAAGCCACCAATGCCTTAGACATCGATACGATTTTAATGCAACTGGGCCCACTATCTTATGGCAATAAAAACAATGATGGTATGGTCGCACGTTGTAGTGCTTATATGGGCAAAGTGATTAATGACAATTACAAACTCAACCATACTGACTTGGCCAACATGATGTTTGGCTTGAAAGGTCTATTCACTCCAGATCCGGTGACGTTATACCGTCAGCATGCCAACCGCTTAAAGCTGCAAGGTTTATAAGCGGCTCGCCTTTATCAGGATTGATAAAGGCTTTGCTATATAAGCGGTCATCATTTTCCCGGATGAAGCAGAGATAGAATAATGAAAACAATAAGCCTGGTATTCAGTCTATTTATTGGATTAAGTTGTTCCTTGGCTTATGCCAAGCAGAGTCCATTGATTGAATATACACCCAAATTCGCTATATCCAGCTACACCAAAACCCATTATCCGCTCATCTTTGTCCATGGCTTCGGTCTGGGCTTTAACCGCATTGGAACCAATAACATCGGTTTAGATTATTGGTATCAGATCCCGCAAGATTTAGCCCGTCATGGTGCGCGTGTATTTTCCGCGGAATTATCTGCGGTTGCATCCAATGAACTACGTGGTGAACAGCTGTTACTACAAATTGACGAAGTTCTTGCACTGACGGGTAAAGCTAAAGTCAATCTGATTGGACATAGTCAAGGTGGACCAACCATTCAATATATTGAAGCTGTTGCACCTGCCAAAGTGGCTTCACTGACCGCAATTGCAGGTGCGATGAGAGGCACACCTGTTTTTGTCAATACCAGCCAGACACCTTTACTAGAACCGCTGATTCATGCCATTGGAACAATTCTGGGCTACAGCATGAATCTGGTAACAGCAAATCAATATCCCGTAAATATCACAGCGGCCTTAAGTGCCATGCATCCTGAAAACATTCGAGCCTTCAATATAAAATACGGTTCTGCTGCGATTCCTAAAGACTGTCAGACCCAAGGCATGAAAATCACAGCAAATGGTATTCATCATTACTCTTGGATGGGCAACCGGCAAGCCACCAATCCTCTGGATATCATTGAATCGACTATTGTCAGTTTAGGCGGGACTTTCTTGAAAGGTGAAGCCAATGATGGCGCTCTACCTTTATGTAGTGGACGTTATGGTCAGATCATTCGTCAAGACTATGCCCACAATCATTTCGATGAAGTGAACCAGTTCTTCGGCATTTTAGGGCCTTTTGCCCAAGACCCGATAGCACTTTATCGCCAACATGCCAACCGGCTCAAACTGCAAGGCTTATAAATCATTCACTGCTATCCATCAATCATAATTTTTTAAATACAGCAACTTAAAACTTAACTCGCCCGTTTCGGATGGGTCATTTGGCAAAGCAGGATAAGAATCATCCTGTCAAAACAACAAAAATGAGGAAAATATATGAAATACGGCTTATTCATCACCAGTCTGCTGCTAGCTGGCACATGTGTCACGGCTCAGGCATCCACTCAAGCCAGTCAGGTCACAGCGAAAGCCAGCTCACACTATGCCAAGACCCAATATCCCATCGTGTTTGCACACGGGATGGCAGGCTTTATCCGGGTCGGAACAGATCAGTTTGGTCTGGATTACTGGTATCAGATTTTACCGGATCTGGCCCGCAATGGTGGCAATGTCTGGGCGACCCGAGTATCACCGTTTAACTCATCAGAAATTCGTGGTGAACAACTCTTAGAACAAGTGAAGGAAATTCGGGCGATTATAGGTGCATCTAAAGTCAATCTGATTGGTCATTCTCATGGTGGTCCCACGATTCGTTATGTCGCTGGTGTAGCGCCTCAACTGGTCGCCTCTCTGACTGCGGTCGGTGCGCCGCATAAAGGCTCACCAGTTGCAGATCTGATTCTTCAGGCAGAAGATACGCCACTACAAGGCCCTTTGGTCGGTGGGATTAATCTAGTATCTAAAGCCATCACCTGGGCCCAAGGACTGGATCCAAACAGCTTCCCGCATGATTCTCTTGCAGGTGGTCGCAGTCTGACACTGGCAGGATCGGCACAATTTAATCAGAAATATCCGCTGGGAATGTCAAGCACGACCTGTGGCGAAGGTGCCTATAAACAGAATAATATTTATAACTATTCATTTACCGGCACCGGCACAGTCACCAATATTCTCGATCCTGACTCTGCTTTGAAAGTCACCAGCCTGCTGATTGATGGTGGCAAGGACAATGATGGTCTGGTCTCTCGCTGTAGTGCCAAATTTGGTAAAACCATTCGTGATAACTACAACTGGAATCACTTAGATGAAGTCAATCTGGTCTTGGGCCTGAAAAGCATCTTTGCCCCTGACCCGGTCGATGTGTATCGCCAACATGCCAACCGGTTGAAGCTGCAAGGCTTATAGTTCTTATATCAATATTAGAATATAAAAAATGCGCCCAAAGGCGCATTTTTTAACTCGAGATAAAACTTAACTTGAGCCTAAACTTAAGAAGCTTTAACTTTACGAGCTGGTAATTTTTCACGGATACGTGCAGCTTTACCAGACAATTCGCGTAGGTAGTAAAGTTTAGCGCGACGAACATCACCACGACGTTTCACTTCAACTTTAGCTACGATTGGAGAGTGAGTTTGGAATACACGCTCAACACCAACACCGCTAGAAATTTTACGTACTGTGAACGCAGAGTTCAAGCCACGGTTTTTCTTCGCAATTACCACACCTTCAAAAGCCTGAAGACGCTCACGGTCGCCCTCTTTAACTTTTACAGAAACAATCACTGTATCACCTGGTGCGAAAGCAGGGATGTCTTGTTTCAATTGTGCATTTTCAATTACTTGAACTAAAGGATGCTTACCGCTCATGGGGTATCTCCAATAATGCGAGTCAGAAGAGGTCTGATCATCGCGGGGGCTAGAGGCTAAAGCGCATAGACCCGATTATCTTTCCCTTTAAAGTTGACCATCTCAACTTTAAAGAGCCTATTAAAGAATACTTAAACTCAATTTAAGTACCGTTTTCGAAGACAGCACCAATTTCTCAGCAATGTCTTACAAATCTTTCAGCCATTTTTTTTGCTGCTTGGTCAATTCTACTTGTTCGACCAGTTCAGGTCGACGTTCAAGTGTCCGTTGATAACGCTGCAAAAACCGCCATTTTTCAATGTTTGCATGATGACCTGATTTAAGTACCTCAGGCACATCCAAACCTTCAAACTGGTCAGGCTTGGTATATTGTGGGCAGTCTAACAGACCATCCACAAAGGAGTCTTGCACATGGGATTGCTCATCAGACATCGCCCCCGGAAGCCTCCGGATAATACTGTCCAATAAAACCATCGCTGGCAGTTCACCACCCGACAAAACATAATCACCAATTGACCATTCCTGATCAACATATTGCTGGATCAAACGTTCATCGACCCCCTCATAACGCCCACACAGTACAATCAATCCGTCATATTGAACGAAGTCCTGTACCGCAGCTTCATTTAAGGTTTTTCCTTGCGGTGACATATACACCACAGGAACCTGAACTGCGCCTGCTTCATTTGCAAGCTCTTTGGCACGGTGGATTGCTTGTGCCAAAGGCTCCGCCATCATCACCATACCCGGACCACCACCGAATGGACGTTCATCCACCCGTTTGTAGTTGCCCGTCGCAAAATCGCGAGGATTGATGCAATGAATTTGCATCAAATCACGTTTTGCTGCGCGCCCGCTAATACCGTAGGCTGTAATCGCTTCAAACATTTCAGGAAAAAGCGTAATGACTGCAAAAAACATCGCAGACTCCCTTATTTCCAAAAAGTGTTAGTAGTCTACGCCCCAATTGACGTAAATACGACCAGCTTCAAGATCAACGCGTTGTACCACATCTTTATGCCATGGAATCATGCGCTCTTCGCCATCGATACTGTCGGCAGTTGCGCGAACCACCATCACATCATTGGCACCTGTTTCAAACAGTTCAAAAATTTGACCGAGATTCACTTCTTGATCCTCATCATTCAGACCTAACACTGTTAGACCCTTTAAATCAGACCAATAATATTCATCTACACCCGCTTGAGGCAGTTGCGATTTAGCAATCCAGACATTGGTGCCAACCAGTTGGTCTGCCCCAGTGCGATCACTCACACCTTTAAGCGAAACAACCAAGCCTTTACCATGTGGTTTCCAACGTTTTACATCGACAATTTGCCAACCTGCTTTGGTCTCAATGTACCAAGGCAGATAGTCAAATATGTTGCTCATGGGTTCTGTATTGGAATAGACCCAGAGCCACCCATTTAATCCATATGCTGAACGTAGCTGTCCAATCTGAATACGATCTTCGGGAACATTCTGTGTTGGTGTCATGGGCAATCTACTACCATATTAAACAGCAGTTGCAGCTTTTTTAGCTTGAGCAGCTAAAGAAGCAACGCGATCTGAAGGTTGAGCACCTTGAGAAACCCAGTGAGCAAAACGGTCAGCATCTAAACGAAGTTTTTCTGCTTTACCTTGAGCTGTCGGGTTGAAGAAACCGATACGTTCGATGAAACGACCGTCACGTGCATTACGGCTATCAGTTACAACGATTTGATAGAACGGACGTTTTTTAGCACCACCGCGAGTAAGACGAATAACAACCATGATAGAACCTTATAGTTTTTACGGATTATCCCTGCACCGACCACCGATACATTTCAAACCCCTTTCATAGAGGGCAGTATTTTACTTGAACTTTGCCCTGAATGAAAGATTAAAAAGTGTTTAGGTAGAATTTTGGGTTTAGTTAGCGGCCGTCCCATGGTTCACATGCACCAGATGTTTTTTCCCAACATTGTTGCCCCCTGCTATTTAAAGTCAGGTTGCCGGTTCCTAACATCCCCCCCGAGGAGCTGCTGTTAAAGTCCATACCTGAGTTGCTCGTCTCAAAGTAATAGTATAAACCGGTTGAGTAGCCGGATAGGTTTTGGCTATTCCACCATTATCCAAAGTTGCCGAGCTAAAATTATGATGGATGACATGATGGCCTTGTAAGCGCTGAGCAATTTGCATCATTTCAGCTTGTACATCTGCCCTTTTGGTCCGTTGTACATAATTTTGATAAGAAGGATAAGCAATGGCGGCTAGTACTGCCAAAACTGCAATCACAATCATCAGTTCTATCAGGGTAAAGCCTTGTAAATTTTTTTTCATCACCATGTCTCACTATAGCCGCCACAGTTTTCGTATCCGCTTACAATATCTTTGACTTTAGTCATACAACGGATACCATCACTCTTCAAAAGCAGATCAAAATTTCTTGGTTGCTTAGGTTCAGCCCCATTTTTGACACGCTCGACAGAGATACTCCAACTAAGCCCCTGAATTTTAGAAGAAGCTTCAGTTTCGGCAGGCTTTGTTGCACAAACCTAGCATCAAAAGCTTATTCAGCAATATAATTTCAAAATGAATAAGCCTGCCTCTAAAATCTACCGTACAACCAATTGGTCATCCTATAACCGAGCCTTAATTAACCGAGGTAATATTTCCATTTGGTTTGATCCAAAGACTCAGTGGTATGCACAATCACAAGGCAAGCAAGGTCGAAATCAAACCTACTCCGATACAGCGATTCAATGCTGCTTAATGATCAAATTACTATTCCGACTCTCTTTACGTATGGTCACAGGTTTTGTTCAAAGTCTGATTAAACTCTCTGGATTAGATTGGACAGCTCCGGATTATTCCACCCTTTGTCGTAGACAAAAGCAT
>NZ_VPEC01000082.1:0-5575 GCF_013417355.1 Acinetobacter sp. YH12255 | reverse complement strand
ATATAGAAAACCACTCAAGCATAAGGCCCTATGAATTGAAATTCAAGCGGGCTATATGCTATCGTGTTTTTCATGAAATGCGCACTTACGACTTGGATTTCATCCAAGTCAAAGTTTGCGTAAGGGGTATCCCCTTAACCCCAGAAAATTGCTACGCAATTTTTAAAAGCAAAAGCAAAACCATCACAAGGCTAAGGCATGGCAATTTATCACTGTACCACTAAGACGGTTAATCGAAGTTCGGGACGAACTGCGGTTGCATCTATGGCTTATCGTGCAGGAGAAAAATTAACAGATGAACGAACAGGATTAACGCACGACTTTACGAGAAAAGAAGGTGTGGTTTATACGGAAATTCTTTCTAATTTGGATACTGAATTAGACCGAAGCAAAGTCTGGAATCTGGCAGAAAAATCAGAAAATCGGAAAGATGCCCGAACTGCACGTGAATGGGTGATTGCTTTGCCAGATGAACTGGATGAAGAACAGCGAAAAGAACTAGCAAAAGAGTTCGCGCAATCTTTAGTAGACCGTTATGGGGTGATTGCAGATTTAGCCATTCATGCGCCTAGTCATAATGGCAGTGATAAAAATCATCATGCGCATATCTTATTAACTACCCGTAAGGCTGAACTGGATCAAGATCATAATTTGGTGCTAAAGGATAAGACCGATATTGAGTTAAATAATACCAAAAGAAAAACTTTAGGTATGGGAACAAGCCAGGAAGAAATTAAACAGATCCGATCCACCTGGGCAAATCTAGCCAATCATGCCCTCGAACATGCAGGGTATCGGGAAAGAATCGACCACCGCAGTTATGCCGATCAAGGTAATCAGCTACAAGCTACCATCCATGAGGGCAGTAAAGTCACTCAGATGCGCAGAAAAGGCATAGATACTGAAATTAGCCGTTTCAACGACACGATCAAACAGCAAAACAGCCAGCAGCTCCAAAACAAAGAACAGCAAAAGGAAAAGACATTGAAACAAGGATTCAACCGTGTTGAGCAAGGTTTCGAGCAATGGAAGAAAGATCGGGAAGTGCAACGTCTGGAGCTTGAGCAAAGGCAAAGATTGAAATTGGAACAAGAGCAGAAGATGAAACAGACGCAGCGTATTAAATACGGAAGAAGTGGGCCATCGCTATGAGCAACCAAAACGAGTTAGACGATCAACTATATATTTTACTGGCTTCCATGAAGGAATACAGAGAGGCCATAGCAGACGATAACAAGCGATTAGAGACGTTTTACAATAAAGTGGCTACTGGGGTGCTAGAACAGAGCAAAAAGACCCTAAATAACGCAAATAAGGAAGCTACACATGCCCTTCAAGGGCGTATTCATGAACTAGACAAGGCTACTGATAAACTGAACTATAGATTCATTGCTCTGTTATGTGCAATTTTCCTCAGTCTGGTGCTGGTTTTTCTGTCTTTCATATTTTTATTCATTCCAAGTTTTGACGAGATCAAAGAACGTCGGGCAGAAGCAGCTTGGCTAGAACAAAGATATAACCTGGATATTAAAAACTGTAATGGCCAATCCTGTGTCCGGATCATGAAAAATGACTGTCATGGGCCAAACAAAGATTATTGTGTGATTGACCCTAAATAGTGTTTGTTAAAGCGGAGCCGCAATCCAGTAGCCGTGGTTAGCGCAAACATTTGGAATAGGGCTAGTAATAGATTGAGGTTTCGTTGGGTACTGACCTCCACCAAGTCTAATTTCATCACCTACAAAGACTTTATGATTATTAAATTTGTTGGTAATACTAATCCTACCGTCACTTGTATATTCTAACTCGCTGCTACTAGCCCAGATAATAAAAGGGCTGGTATCACTGTTTAGACGAATACAACCATGTGGATCTAAATGTAATTTGCCACCTGCAAGTGAAACCATATAAGTCTTCACTTCGGGACTTTGCTTGATAAAAAATACTGGTTTTACAGGTTCTATAGCATTAGAAACTAAGGCAGGTTTTGCCATGCAGCCAGTAAGCACAGAAATAATGAAAAAGCTCTGAACTAAATTATATATTTTCATAGTCAACCAAGTTATGAGATGGGACAGTACTTTGCTTGGTTTCTTTCGTTATTCAATTTATACCAGTACGCGCAAAGTGGCTCGACTTTGAAACATGGCTAAAGCCATATTTCAAAGCATCGAGCTAAATTTTAATTAAACACGTTTTAATGCCATGATATGGCGAACCATCTCATTAATATGCTGTTTTGTTTCATCATCTTGAGAACTTAGCCAAGTTACAACATCTGCATCAAAAGCCTTTGCTTGAGCAATGGCATGGCGTTCTTGTAATTTTTTCACAAAATTCGGTTTTACTACTGGCGCATTGGTAGGGTCAAAATTTTTATAGCGTTCTAATTCATTTTGCATGGTTATACCTCCGCTTTTGATTGTGCGATGGCTCAAAGGCAGTAATGATTCTTGCTACATCACCACGTTCAACCCAAACCACTGTTAGTAGTCTACCACGATTACTCAGACCGATTGATATTAGCCGTTGCTCATCGTAATGACCAAGATCGTCAAAGGACATCAGCTCTGGATCAAGAAAAACGCTACATACTTCTTCAAAAGTAATTTCACGCCCTCGATAGACTATTTCCATTTTTTTATCGTGCCATTCAAATAGCAGACCGTAATACTCAATCAACGGCATGTTTAGCCTTTTTCCTAGATTTACAACTTCTAAAAGTCTACTTAGAGGGTTTTACTTATTCAATAACTCATTAATTTAAATGGTTTCTAACATCTAAGTTTCGTATAACAGCCATTATGTTAAATAGAGGGAAAATCTATTTTTAAAGTGATAAAATTATTGTAGTTATTTTAAGAATAGCTGCTTTTGATACTTGATCATCTATCCTAATTAAAAACTGTTTTTTAATAATTTGGAATATAAATAAGATTTAGTTAAAATTAACATTATTCATATAAATTAAAATTATGTATTACATTTAATAATAATTTAAAATAATTAGTAGAAAAAAATTATGTTTTAATTATTTCTTTGATTATATAAATTGAGAGTAAAAAATGATTAATACGGAATTTTCAGAGTGTATTTCTGCATGTACAAACTGTTCACTTATTTGTACTGAATGTGCAACTTCTTGTTTAAAAGAAAAAGATTTAGAGATGATGCGTGAATGTATTCAACGTTGTCTAGAATGTGCAGATATTTGTCAGTTATGTGTGCGTATGCAACAACATAACTCACCTTTCCTCAAAGAGATTTGTGAGCTTTGTGCTAAGATCTGTGAATATTGTGCGGAAGAGTGTGAAAAACATTCACATGATCATTGTAAAAAATGTGCTGAGGCTTGCCGTCAGTGTGCAGAAGAATGTCGAAAAATTGCCATGTAAAATACTTCAATAATGTTAATTATATGGCTCTAGACTAACATAATCATTCTGCTAGTCTAGAGCCTTTCCTAAAATTAACATAATACACCTTATACGAAATACAACTGTTTTTCTCTTCAAGATCATTATATTAGAGATTGCCGCCTTGAATCATAGAGCAACAGGGCGGCAACTTTTCTATTTTTTATGTTCCACGATTACTATTTGATCGTTGTTCCACGGTTTTGATTAGATATTTTAATTATTAGATTCTATCCAGTAAGAACCGAGCGAGTGTCTACGAGCGATTACCTAGCATTAAAATTTTTCCCCTGCCTTTTCCCTGATTACAATCTCCTCTTTGCTTAATAACGGAAGATACAGAGCATCCCGAATGGGTGCGAACTGTATTATCTAAATTCTAGACGAGCGAAGCGAGCATAAAGCTTACTGAGCGTAGCGAAGGCATAGTTTCTTTTTTATTAAATTCTCAACTCTTATTTGAAAAAAACAGCCCCTTCAACCGAGCTTTAGCGAGGTTAAAACGTCCGAGCTTTAGCGAGGGCATAGGGCTGTTTTATTTTATATATTTTCTCTTTTTATCTTTTAAAAAGCTTTTAAAAGCTTTTAGACACCCTTCTAGGCCATACACAGCAAGTCTTTCAGACTTTAAAAAAGTACTTTTAGAGGACAACTAAGTACTTTTAGAGGACAAAACGCACTTAAAAAAGTACTTTTAGAGGACTTAAAAAGTACTTTTAGAGGACAATATGGTACATTGAAAATGTTGTACTTTTTTTAAAAAAGTACAAAAATAATAGTTATTTTATGATCAAAATGGTAACTTAAAGGTACTTTATATTCAAAGTACTTAAATGTATTGTGGTTAATTTATGATTGAACAAAATAAAAAGACATACCCTCCATCTTGGGTAGTAATGCAAAACAGTATCCAAGAATGTTTTAAAAGTATGAGTATTGATGAAAAACGCCTATTAATTCTTGCCAGTCCAGTTGCTAGAACTAGCAATGCTACTGAAAAGGACTCCATAACTATTACAGCTGAAAGCTTTGCTCAAGAATGTAATATAAAAACCCATTCAGCATATAAGTCACTTGAAGAAGCAAGTAAATCTCTGATTAAGCGTTATTTTTGTTATTTGGATGAGAAGGGGCGAAAGACGTACTGTAATTGGGTTATTCGTGCCCGATATGAAGAGGGTTCCGTGTCTATTTGCTTTCCTGACGAAGTACTTTTAATGCTTAAGGAGTTTGATAAATTAAATCCATATACGAAGTACAAAAAAGACATCGTACTCAGCCTAAGAAAAGATTATTCATTCGATTTTTATCATTTAGCTAAAAAGCATCAGGCTATGGGAAAATTTGAAATATCTTTAGAAAAAATAAGAACTGAATTTGGCTTACCTGAGTCTTATCATGATCTAAGTAACCTTAAAAAACGTGTCATCAATCCATCACTAGAAGAGATCACAGCCAATACTGATATTGACCTAACCTATGAGAATGTTAAAAAAGGGCGTTCTGTGGTCGGCTTTAAGTTTACGGTAAGAGAAAAGCCCACCCCCAAATTGATAGTGCCTGAACGAGATCAAAACACGGTAGATATGTTTCGTAGCTTGTCTGATAATCAAATCAATATGTACAGTTCTATTTTGTCAAAAGTAAGTAGTATTAGTGATCTGGCTGGAGCAAAAGATTATCAAGCATTTGCAATATGGATTTCTAATATCTTAAGAGATCCAAAATCAGTCCGAGAAGAAACGGCAAAACGTATATTTAAAGCTTTACGGACTGAAACAGATTTTAAAGGTTAAAAAGCTGTCTATCTCGATCTTCTGTTAAATACTCGTTGAGTTCAGCGAGTATTTTTTCTTTGTTGGCTTCATTACTTTGCATCTTTTTAATTAAGTAAGAACCAAGCAAAATTTTACGCCGAGTATCGTCCTTTCTTTCCTGCTCTTTCTGTTTCGATTTTTCTCTAGCTTCGATAGCCTGTTTACGAGCCTTTAACTGTTTGAGCTTCTCTAACTGGGCTTCGATTTTCTTTTCAAGAGTTTCAGCAGCTTTTGTCATGATTCAGATTTCGGGATATAGAAAACCACTCAAGCATAAGGCCCTATGAATTGAAATTCAAGCGGGCTATATGCTATCGTGTTTTTCATGAAATGCGCACTTAC
>NZ_VPEC01000081.1:0-5836 GCF_013417355.1 Acinetobacter sp. YH12255 | reverse complement strand
AAAGTCATTTGAATGATTTCTTCTTGGTCTACGTGTCATAAAATACTCCATATATTGATGTTTATAACATCATTTGGGGAGCAAAATATCACTTATAAGTGTTGTTCAAATTTCCTGATCCACCTCTTATTGACTCTCCGACAAACCCGGTACGGTTCAGTGCCTCGAATCCTGCTTTTGGTCGTGAAGTGTACTTTCATCCTAAAGGTTACACCGATGAATCTTATATTGGTACACCGCTTAATAAGGCGGCGGTAGATGGCTTAAAGCTAAGTCATTTGACGCCAAATGTGACTTATAGTGTCAAAGAAGGGGTTGTTCTTAATGAAACTGTACAAATTGGGATGATCTCCAACTAATCATACTCAATGGTAACTGTTGCCGTTGATTTAACGGTTCCACCAGTAACCCCAGTTTCTGTCTGATAGTAACGTGCAACTAATGGGATATTATATTCAACATTCGCACTTGCTACTAACAATCCTAACGCAACTTTTTCATTCTTAGCAATAATATTGTTAGAACCTTGATATTGTGAGACTAATTGAGTACCCACTCCCTTTGCTCGTGTAGATTGAGGGGCACTATTTGCAAGAACATCAGTAGTGTTGGCCGCAGCATCATAGTCAAAAGTTAAGCCTATCTTTTCAGGTACGGTTAGATTTGCACCACCATTACATTTAATGTTGAGATCAAAAGCTTGTTCACCTTGTGTTGATCCTATCCCTGTAAACCCACTTTTATTCACTGTTGGCAGTTCAACTACCTTATTCTTATTACCTTGTATTTCACATGACGAAGACGTGATAGTAATAGTATCACCAATTAAAGTACTGGTTAAAAAAGGTTTATCGTCCCTCCCTCTTAGGTGATAGCTACTATACCTCCCTGTCTGGAGCTTTCCATTTCCTGTGGCTGCAGCTGTTTTAATAATTTCTACAACAAAAAAGCCGCTACCTAAACTGTAGTCAGTTGTACCAAAAAAATTGTTTCCTTTTATTGATCTACTATAAGGATAGTAACCTGAGAAGTTTCCTCCATCTGATAATTCTCGATATAGACGAATACCGATACCTGAAATATTCGTTTTATACACATTATCGCCAGCACCAGGCGCTAATCCAAGATTGTTAGTGATAATTGCATCGACAAATCCTGTCGAATTATAAGTACACTTAACTGTTGATGAGGGATTAGCAGGGATTGGGAAGGTTTTTTTAACCAAAATCTTTCCAACTGGATCACTGGGCAGAACCGTCACTGCACCAACCGCCATATTGATATCTATTGATGTAAAACTTTCACTTACTGTGCAGGCTGCATAGGCTTCTGAACTTAAGGCACAGCTTATGAGTACCAAAACACTACTTAACACTTTATAGTTCATGACATACTCCTTCTAACATGATCATATTTTTATTATTATCAGATGCTTGAGTGGTGGCATCATATTGAATGCTACATTGCTCACTCTGCTCTTCACCCCATTTTACAGTCACTGTGTCTGTCAAAGTTTTGGTACGTAAATATGCTAAGCTACCTTGAGCAACCATGCCAACATATTCGCCTTTTGAGTCAAATATTTCAGCTGCAAATGGCAATGTCTCACCTTTTGCATTCAAAGTACGAATATAGATAGCCTTCCCTGACTTAGTTCTGAAGTCGACTTTTGAGATTGACCCAGCATAAGGTGCTATACGCTGACTGGTACCCTCTAATTCAACATCAAGAGACATACCTTCTGGATTTAAGGTAATATCATTTAAACGATAAGGGGTTACATAGGGTATAACCGCATAGCCTGATTTATTGATAGTCAAACCAGTGGTATTATTCACTTTAGCGCCTGTCGCTTCAGGGGCATAAACCAGAACCATAGTTTGACCTTGATCTGGACCAAAAAGAACACCGCCAGAGTGTGCAACAATATTTCCTCGAGTTGACAATGCTGCTTGCTCATACTGGTCTGAGATACCATAGGATCCACCTAAAGTCGCAAAGTTCGTACGATATTGAGCATTGGCACTCAGACTTGGGTTTTCCCCATATTCAGTGGCTAACGAGGCCCCATAATTGAAGCGATCTCCTACAACACCGTTTACCCCTACAGTGGTACTATCTTGAGTGGTAAATGAGTTGAAGTTTGCAGGACTACCTTTGATTGAAAGAGGTAGTGATAATGTCAGTAGAAACTCAGTATCATCGTCCCTTCTACCCGTTACATCATTTTCAACAACACGTTTAATTGCTGATAAACCATAGTTTACCCCACCATAATTATTACTATAACCGACTTGGTATTGCTTAGTAGCTTCTTGATCATTCCAATAGTCTGACCATGAGCCAGTGGCATATAAATTACCCCAGTCATTAGGTAAGCCCTGGTTTAGCGTGATTTGAAACTCACTACGTTGTTTACCGGCGTAGGCAGAGGTGATACCTCTGTTATCTAGATCTTTAGCCAATAAGGCATCACGTAATTTATAAAAATTTTCTGTTGAATAACGATAAGCAGCTAGCGTTAAATTGGTATTTGTTGGATCAATTCGCTTGCTATAACTAATACGATAGCTTTGTCCTGATTCTTTATCACGACGATCAAAATCAGTTTCAGAATGAGAGACATCTAACGCAACAGCACCTATGGGCGTCGCAAATGCACTTCCTAAGGTTATAGCCTTATAGTTATCAGATCCTTGTAGACCACCATAAGCAGTAATATAGTTATTAATACCACGTTGATATTGGCCTTGGAAAATGAACGGATCAACATCAATATCACGATCACGAAATTGACCTGTCATTACTGAGTAACGACTCATGCCTGGGCGCAGCATTTGTGCAACAGAAGCATAAGGTATTGAGTATTTTTGAATTTCACCACTAGCTTCTAAGATAGATATCTCTAACTCACCACCAAACCCTGTAGGATATAAGTCATTAATCTCAAAGCTTCCAGGAGCAACTGTTGTTTGATAAATCAGTTGACCTTGTTGGCGTATTTCTACTTTGGCATTGGTTTTGGCGTTACCACGGATCCGCGGTGCATAACCTGTCATGGTGTTGGGTAACATGCGATCATCGCTTGAAAACTCTGCACCACGATAACCAAATGAATCAAAAATCTCACCATTAGTGAAGCTATCGCCAAGTGTCAATACACCACGGTATTCAGGAAAGGCGCGTTGAGCATAAGTGCTTACGGAATTATAAGTAGATTTAGATTCTTTATCTTCAGCTTCATCCTCCCACGTCCATTGTCCGTTATGGCGGAGTTGCCAACTTGCGATATTTGCCCCAGTATTTAAAGACAAGAATGCGTTTGTTCTCTCTTCATTATTATTAGATTTATTGAAGGTCTTATAGGCACTGGCGTTGTAAGAGGCGAATGCTGCATTGATGCCACGATCCCAAACACTGGGATCAATGTAACCTCGTGCATTTTTTTGCATTGCAATTTGAGGAATCGATACATCAAATCTTAATTTTGAGGTATCAAGTTCGTAAAATGAATCGGCAACCCATTCATTAAGCTTTTGGCACTCTGTGTTAGTAGACTCTGTTTTTTCTTTGATGATTTCTGCTTTTATACCATACTCAAGTAGCTGCCGCGCTGTAAAACAGGTATATGCATTTTTATTATCTTCAGTCGCTTTAAACACCATGCGATGCTTACCAAACCAGCTGCCATTTATATAAACATCTACATTATACTCACCAGGCAAAATGGGATTACCATGTGTAAATCGATTGATATCAATTTTTTTAGCATCACCAATTAAAAAGTCAGAATTAAAATCTGCTTCTGTAGCAACGGATGACTTTTCTGGCTCATCAACTTCATCTGCATTAACTAAGGTAGGAATAATAAATGTTATTACACCAAAAGCGATGTAATAACTTAGATATCGTTTAATATTCTTATTTTTTATAATCTTTTCACACATAGCATAAACATTCCTATTAGCCTGTCTGTTGATGGCTATCAAAACATTAAAACTATTACTGGTTGATAGTGCGTTCGACACGCCCACCATAATCGTTAATAGTAGTAAAAGTCATATCTTTGATATTTGAGTTCTTTAAAGCTATTTTCTGCTCAGAGAAAGGAGCTAGCATTAGTCCTTCTGATAAAACATCAACTTTTTTACCTAAATGTTCTTGAGATATAGTAGTGATAGTAATGTGAAAAGGTGTTGGGTTCTTAATTAATAAATTATTACCTTGGCTACTCCACTGAATCTTTTCAGGGGCTAAGGCAACATCTTCTTTGATGCCACTTGGACGATAAAAAAACTTGATGCGTGAGCGAATCGCTAGTTGTAAAAAGTTATCTGGAGCATCTCCTGCATTTTTGGTAGAGGGCTTAGGGGGTATATCTAAAACATTTAACCAAAACAACGTTTCTTGAGTTTTACTTAAGGCGTTTGCAGTCGGCAAGCTTGTGATGCGTAGGTATTGACCTTTCTCGGCTTCTACACGTGTAATAGGTGGTGTAATAATAAAAGGCGCTTTTGATTGATCCGGAGTCGCTTTTGCATCTCCTTCATCGATCCATGCTTGAACCAATGCTGGACTTTTACCAGTATTAGTAACTTGTAAAGTGATTTCGCGTGCATCAGATGGATAGACAGCACGAGTACCATGAATGATAATCTCAGCATTTGCTGCGCTGAAAGGGATTAAAAGTGCCAGTAAGCATGTTTTATAAAACGGATGCTTTAAAGTCATATACTTACCTTTATTTAGAGAGTGAATTAAAAGAGCTAGGTTGAGTAATTATCCTAGCTCCTGTCAATCTAACTAATACAAACTATGGATAAGTAATTGTATATTGCACAGAAGTAGTAACGTCACCAGAAGTTGCAGCGCCAGTAGCATAGTACTCAGCATAATAATTAAGAGCAGCTGAACCATCTGCATTAACAGTTACAAACTGTGAGTTCTCTTGAGGACCAGCAAGAACTCTAATAGGCAAGTTGTTATCACCTACTAGTTGTACTTTAACGTTTGTAGCTTCACCAGCATTATTTAAAAGACCTGTAGCAAAATCAACTGTTGCGCCTGGTTCAAAGTAAGTACCAACATCGCCTGCCTGACAACCAGTTAAGCCAAGAGTAAAAGGAGTACGTCCAGCAGTTGCACCATCACTTGCAAGTGATAGCTTTGAAACAGTTGGAAGCGTTACTGTCAAATCTTTGCCTTGTGGGGTAGTGACAACGCAAGTATTATCGGTGACTAAACCATTGATTGTGATTTTACCGTCAGCAGCGAATGCACTAGACATGCCAAGAACGATTAAAGAACTGGCTAAAAGAATCTTTTTCATACTGTGTCTCCATGGACTATGGGGGGGGGTAGATACATAATACAGCACTATGTACTTACATTAATCAGCATTATTATATACATAACATAACATCATTATATATATATATTATTGTAAGCAAATAAATAGGAACTACTTGTTAACCTTCATAGTTTTAGCCAAAGATGAGCACAAATTCAAGCCGATATACTTAGATAACTTTTTTCGATTTTACAAAATTTAGTTGTAATCCTTTTACAGTATTTTCAACTGAACCGTACCGGGTTTGTCGGAGACTTTTTTATTTAAGTTAGGCAGAGGTGGTCCCACTTGTTTGAACAACTAAAAGCTTATTTATAAGTGATATTCTGCTCTAGTTAAGCTACCTTATTTTGTTGTGATAGCTGGTCATAGTAAAACTCATCTGGAGTCATTTTGTCCAGACTCGAATGAGGTCGTTTCAAATTATAAAATTCAAAATATGCACTCAATTGCTTTTTCGCATCGGTGACACTGCTATAAGCTTTG
>NZ_VPEC01000080.1:0-5911 GCF_013417355.1 Acinetobacter sp. YH12255 | reverse complement strand
CCTCGCAAGCTTTCGATCAATCAAAAGCTCCAACAGAACCACCCATCGATCTAAAAAAACTACATGCAAAAATCGGTGAGCAGGCATTAGAAATTGATTTTTTAGAAGGTGTGTTGAAGAAACTGGGTCGCTTCAACCACAAAAGTTAATCGATGACTCACTTCAGATTTCAGTATCTAGGGTCAGGACCCATTGATTTGAACTGACGGCTGTGATTCAGATGGGCGTATAGGAGCCCGACTGATGAGTAATTTGTTTTGGCTGACGGACGAGCAAATGGCTCGTCTTCAGCCCTATTTCCCCAAGAGCCATGGCCGCCAGCGCGTTGATGATCGACGCGTTCTGAGCGGCATCATCTTCGTCAACCGCAACGGGCTGCGTTGGCGTGATGCGCCGAAGGAATATGGCCCGGCGAAGACGCTTTATAACCGCTGGAAACGCTGGGGCGACAAGGGCGTATTTATCCAGATGATGGAAGGTCTGGCCGTGCCTGAAGCCGCAGAGCACAAGACCATCATGATCGATGCGACCTATCTCAAGGCCCACCGCACGGCTTCCAGCTTGCGGGTAAAAAAGGGGGCGCGGGCCGCCTGATTGGACGCACGAAAGGCGGCATGAACACCAAGCTTCATGCCGTAACGGATGCGAGTGGTCGCCCGATCAGCTTCTTCATAACGGCAGGCCAGGTCAGCGATTACACCGGTGCTGCCGCCTTGCTTGATGAACTTCCCAAGGCCAAATGGTTGCTGGCCGACCGTGGCTATGATGCCGACTGGTATCGTGACGCTTTACAGGCGAAGGGGATCACTCCCTGCATTCCAGGTCGAAAATCCCGCAAGAAGACCATCAAATACGACAAACGCCGCTACAAACGGCGCAACCGGATCGAGATCATGTTCGGGCGTCTCAAAGACTGGCGGCGTGTCGCTACGCGTTACGACCGGTGCCCAATGGCCTTTCTCTCCGCCATCGCTCTCGCTGCGACCGTTATCTTCTGGCTATGAGCAATGAGTCCTGACCCTAGCGCATATCAAGCCAGAGGAGCCTGAGGTACTTGGTCTTTTAGCCCTCATGGAACTCCAGTGCTCTCGGCTGCTTGCCCGACAAGATCGTCAAGGCTTGCCAGTGCCGCTCGATCGTCAGGATCGTGGCTTGTGGGATCGATTGCTCATACGTCGAGGTCTGGAGATAGTTGAGCGAGCATGCCGCATGTCGTCTCCCACTGGATGGTATCTTCTGCAAGCGTTGATTTCTGCTTGTCACGCGCGGGCTGCGAGCTTTCGAGACACCAATTGGCGAGAGATACTGGCGAGATATGACGCGCTCTTCCTGTTGAGCCCTACATACGTAGTTGCCCTCAATCGAGCAGTCGCTGTGTCGTGGGCCATGAACCCCGCTGCAGGGATGGCGGTCCTTAAGGCGATTGAGGACGAGTGGGACGTGGAGACCTACCCGCTTTTTCACGCGACGCGGGCGGATTTCCTTTCGCGTCTTGGTTTCCAAGACCAAGCTGCGGCAGCCTATCAGGCTGCGGCCGTACTCAGCACCAACCTACCTCAAAAGTTGTTCTTGGTCACGCGCGCTGAGGAATGCCTGGCAGGGTCTCGGACAGATGTTGGATAACATCAGTCGATTGACGGTGATTGCGCGCACGTGGACGCGCATCATGACAGGTATGACGAGCCTTTGAACGTCCGCTGGCTGTGCCGGCGCCATCATATCCGGCTGCACTTCTACGGTGAGGACATGTTTCCTATGTGCAGGCCGCATCACGTATGAACGGCGGCTCTCCGGTTATGCCTCAACGCCGCTGAAAGCGTCGCGCGGTCAGTCAGCCATGACGATCATACCTTATTCAGATCATGCGATCGGCGCCCTGCCATCAGGAGGATGAAATGCGTAAAGATCAGATCCCGGATTTCGTTGATGAGATCTTCGCCACCGGCTGCCCAATCACCGCAGTAGGACAAGATTGCTATGTTTTGCAGAGAGCGATCTGCTGGCAGAAGACTTCGACCGTGTTGGTGAGGTGGTCGATAAAATCTGCCAGCGATAAGGAAAGCGTGACCATCTGTTGCTGACATCAGAGGTGGCTCGGTTTGTCTGAACAGTTTTGGGCGTTTTGCTAAGTGGATTTCCGCCTTGATTATGCCGCCACCATCATTGGTGCCAGCGCGTTGAAGTAGGCCTGATCCGGCGTCTGCCGGTCAAGGGATGAATGTGGACGTCGGCTATTGTAGAAGGCGAGATAGCGGCCGATGCCAGCGCGAGCCTCGGATACGGTCTTGTAGGCGTGGAGATAGACCTCTTCGTATTTGATCGACCGCCAGAGCCGCTCGACGAAGACGTTGTCGCGCCACGCGCCCTTGCCATCCATCGAGATGGCGATCTCCGCCTTCTTCAGCACGGCTGTGAAGTCGATGGAGGTGAACTGCGAACCCTGATCGGTGTTGAATATTTCAGGCTTTCCATAGCGGGCCAGCGCGTCCTCGACCGCTTCGATGCAGAAGTCCGCCTCCATCGTGATCGACAGCCGCCAGGACAGAACCCGCCGGCTAAACCAGTCCACGACGGCGCAGAGATAGACGAATCCCCGCGCCATCGGCACATACGTTATGTCCATTGCCCAGACCTGGTTGGGCCGGGTGACCGCCAGCTTGCGCAGGAGATAAGGATAGATTTTGTGACCTGGCGCTGGTTTGGAGGTGTTCGGGCGACGGTAGATTGCCTCGATGCCCATCTTCTTCATCAGCGTGGCGACGTGCAACCGCCCGACCTCGGTCCCTTCACCCCTCAAAAGCCCTTGCAACATCCGACTTCCGGCGAACGGATAGTCGAGGTGCAGTTCGTCGATCCGCCGCATCAGGTCCAGATCGCCGTCGGACACTTGACGTGGAGAATAGTAGACACTGCCACGGCTGAAGCCGAGAAGCCTGGCCTGACGTGCGACCGACAGTTTGTGTGTTCGGTCGATCATTTCTTTCCGCCCAGCAATCCCGCTTTGCCGAGCGCTCCGGCTAAAAAATCATTCTCCAATGTCAGTTCGCCTATTTTGGCGTGCAGCGTTTTGACATCGACGGTTGGACCTGCCGGTTCCGCCTTCGCTTCATCGCCGAAAACGCCTGTCGCCCCATCAAGGAGCTGGTCTTTCCACTGTTTGATCTGGTTGGCATGCACGTCGAACTGCTGGGACAATTCCACCAGCGTCTGCTCACCTCGGATCGCGGCGAGCGCCACTTTTGCCTTGAAAGCCGGGCTGTGGTTCCGGCGCGGTCGTCTTGTCATGGTATCTCCTGTTCCCGGCATCTAAGCCGAAGTCAGGCAGAAATTCCACTTATCACCGCTGTGCAGATTTCCCGAGCCACCTCTATCGTCGATCATTTGAGGAGCCTCGGCCGTTTCTACGACCTGCGGCTTGAGACACTCCAATAGCGACTATGGGTCGGTCCGCGCTTTAGAATAAGGGATCTAGACCCTGTCGCCAATTTTGGCCTGACGGGGGTTTCCAGCTACGCCTTCATATGTCGTGCCTCAGCCGCGCTGCAAGCGCCGGGCACTGATGCCCAGCATGCTGGTGGTCTTCACCTTTCCGCCGACGCGCCTGAGGATGATGATTGCCGCGTCCGTGGCCAGCCCGGTGCCGATGGCAGCCAAATGACCCAATTGGAACGGCAGATAGCCCGGCTTGACCACGAGAAGCACTCCGATGAAGCCGATGACCACGGCGGTCCACCGCCGAACCGCGATGCTGAAGCCACAAATCGAGCTTTGCGAGGAGTTTCTTTATCCGTCTCAATGAGATAAGGGCCAACTTTAGATCAAGTGCGTCGTAGTACGGCGTGCACCTTGGGCTTGATCCAGCTATAGTGTAATTGTATGCTGGAAATATGTGCAACCCTGGTGTCTAGGCCGTGCGAAGCCAATCAGGCTCGAAAGTCGTTGCGGGTTGTTATCCGTTAAAGGCGGCGACTGTAGCCGCCGCTATTTGGCCCCTTGATACCATTTAGCATTTGGAGCTTTAGGTTCTATAATTTAACGTTACGCTACAGCCGACACCCCGCTTGCCTGAGCGTTTGGATTTCAATCACTTAGTAGACCAACTTGCGGGTCGACGGTTCGTGTCCCTTCAAGGCGGAGGCTTCGGCAGCTGGCGTCTCTATGCCGCGGTGGTGCTTTTCCGAAACGGAAGTCGCCCATTCGCGTCACGTAAACCGACCGTCAGGCGGTACGGCTTAGGAGAATAATCGCAAAGCAGACTGAGACCACCACCCTCGCGCTACCCTTTGCGCAGGCGTCGAAGGCGATCAGGTGCGCTGATCGAGTCTGTCGAGCACCATCGCTGCAAGTTCATCGCTGGTGTGTGCACCACTATCGAGAACACGGGTTGTGGACGGAAGCCGTTCCCTTGCGGCCAAGCATCGGGCGACATTCGCTAATCGCCACTCTCGAATCTCCGCATTCCGATTCGGGTCAGGATGCATGGTCTGGTTCGAGATCCGGTGACGCAATAGGTCCTCGTTAAGCATCAGAAAGATGTGCAGCAGCTGATCGTCGATCTGCCTTAACCCGTCGAGTATCTCAGTCAGATAGTCCGGGTGCACGAGCGTCATTGGGATGATGATGTCCTGCGAGTAATTCCTGCGAATCTCGCTGACCGCAGCGATCGTAAGTCCCCTCCACAAGGGGAGATCCTGATAGTCTCCGCTCGCTGGTATGGGGACCGTTTCTTTCACCACGAACCCGATTTCCTCAGGGTCAAAGATCAGCGATTTCGGACGCCGATCGCGCAGCCGCTCAGCGAGAGTCGTCTTTCCGGCGCCGAAAGGTCCGTTGATCCAGATTATCATTGTCGACGGCCTCTAACCGGAAGGCTCGCAAGAGCGCTGGGCGGCTTCGTGTGCTGGCACGATCGGAGTGGCTCCGAAGTGCTTCTCAAGATAGGTGACGCCGAACGTCACGATGTCCTGCGCGTCGAACAGGTAGCACTGAGCAAAGCCCACGACACCTTCTCGATGGCGACCGAGCTTCACGTAAGCATTTGCTATAGTTTCGACCGCATCCGGCTTTCCTTCGATAGCAAAGCAATCGAGAATGCCGTTTGAATCGTATTCTGATGCCGTTTTCCAGGCGACTTCACCGTTTCTTCCAAGCATCGGCATCTCATACGTCACCCATCGTTTGTTGGGGATATCCGCAACCGCCTCGGCGTAGTGCAATGCGGTAACGGAGTTTAGCGGCGCACCCAACAGCAGGGCCTTCCCGCCAAGGCGGACGAACCGCTCGACGGGCGACCCTTCCCCCAAGGCGTGACCGAGTTCGTGAGGCTCCGTCAGCGTTTCAGCTAGCGGACCAACCGCGACCATCGATGCATCGGGGTGCGCGCTGCGCCGCGCGCCGGGGGCTTGAACCAGAAATTGATTCAGCAGGCCGAACCCACGGTAAGTCCCGGCCGTTGCGGGATCGAACGGCGGCCAGGTACGGCGGGCTTTGTCATCCAACCGAGCGCCATTCAGAGTCTCCTCGTAGGGTGATCGGTCCCACGACGCGTATCCCATCACAGTGCCAGTCGGCCCAACCGCGGAGCGTAACGCGGCAACGACCGTCTCCGCTCCTCCTTCGACCGGACCAATCGCTTTAAGTGAGGCATGCACCATCAACAGGTCACCGGTTTGGACTCCGAGTTTTCGAATTGCCTCCGTTATTGCCTTCCGCGTATGCATCGCGATATCTCCTCTAAACTCTCTGTACACGACAAAAATAGATAACTCATTGAAATAATGTCATAATAATTGTTTTCTAACGACGAATACTATGACACATCTCAATGAGTTATATCTTATCTTAAACAAATCTCTAAAATGGAACAAGTCACATTTAAAGTGCTTTGCGCTCATCATGCTTGTGATTATTT
>NZ_VPEC01000079.1:0-6051 GCF_013417355.1 Acinetobacter sp. YH12255 | reverse complement strand
AACAACCATTTGGAGATTTTATCCATGATTTAGCCATTGTTTTGCTTATTTCATTGCCATTCTTTGTTTTTTTTCGGTTTGGTGGTATGCCTCGAGCAAAGGGGCTGTTTCGTGCAAAGGTCTCTATTATAAAAAAATATCATATTTATTTTTTTTAAGAAATAGTTTGATGAATTTTGAATAAGAGATTTTATGTTAAATTTCAATCTAAGCCCTGCTATAGGTTGTAATGCTTTGGCTCAGGAAAATTAAACTTAAAGGAGTCTTAATTTTGGACAATATTATTCAACTTTTAAAACCATGTACGCTTTGTTGAAATGGACAGAATGTACAGCTTTTTGCAGGATTGATGCTGTGTGAAAGTTGTCAGGAAAATATCAGGCTTACAAATCCAGGTATGTTCTCTGCCAATGATAAGATTGAACAGAAAGCTCAGGATTAACCTGAGCTTTTGCATAAAAATTAACAGCGGTCTGCTGCTTTCAATAGAGCATTACATTGCTTATCACTACTTTGTTTTACAGAATTAGAACCCGAACAAACTGCCTGGGAACTAATAGCTCCTCCAACTGTTGTGATATAACATTGATGTGATTTTTTTCCTACAGTGGCTACAAAGTTTATCGTGCCATCAATAGATCCTTGTCTATTTGATATGGCCACTTTGTCTGAAGTTGTATTTAAAGCAAAGGCTGCCTTTTGTTCTAAAGTTTGATCCTGGATGACCATATTTCCGACTGTGCCGCATCCTACAAAAAGAGATGCAAATAACAATGGTAAAAATTTGAAATTTTTCATAAATTTTCCTAAATATATTTAAATAAGTTAGATTCCAAAACTACAATTAGGAATTTCTTTCTGGAGCTCTCGATAGTTATCTTTAATTTTATCCTGTTCGACTTTTTGAGCATCTCGCGCAAAAATATTGAATGCTTTAGCTTCCTCTCTATATTTCAATCTTAAGCTTTCGCAGTTTTTCTTATGTGTGATCATCTGTTTTGCATCATCTTCACTAATTTTGGTATAGCGTTGATTACTAATTCGCAGTGTTTTTCCATCATCAGATAAGTTGAATGTGATAACTGCTAAACCGTTATTCACACCAAGTTCTTTTTCTTTCTTCTCTAAAACCGTTCCTGATTTTTTATTTCCAAACCAATCAGTTTCTGAAAGAATATTCTCATTTACGATGTAAGTTTCTTTGCCCTCTTTATAGATTTCTAAAACTTTTGGATATTTTGTATCTTCAAGTTGCCAGTAACCAACATATTTATCATGAGGTTTGGAACATGCTGTTAAAGCTAAAGCAACTAAAGTAAGGAAAAATATTTTCATGATTTGCTCAGACAAATTAGATTTTAAAAGGTCATAAGAATAGAGTATTTTTCAAGTATGTCTAAGGACATAAAAAACCAGATTTGTATATCTAACGTAATGAAAAAAAACACTATTATTTTATTTCAATCTCTAGATTATATGTTTATAACAAATTGGCTATCTGGTAAGTCGATCATTATTCTTAGTGTTATCAGTTTTATGTATTTTAGATTTTTTATATATTGTTCTTAAGCAAGGCGGAAAGTTAATAAAATAATTATGACCTATCTAGCCACGTGATTTAGGGTCAATTTTTATCTCTCCCAACCCTCGGTTGGGATTTTTGCCTGAGATTTCGCATAAGAGATTTTATGTTAAATAAGAAGACACCTTTAAAAGGTGTCTAATAGATATTTAAGTTTCTTTCAGAAAAGTTTCGATAATTGGGAAGACTAACTCTTCATATTTATCAAAGACTTTAGGGTCATTTATATTTTGACAAATATAATCGCAAAATTTATTTTTTTCAAAATTTTGAATTTTTTGTAAGCATCCATACTCATCTTGCTTTTCTCTTGTCACATAAAACTCTTCAGTAAAAAGCTCCATATTTAGAAGATTCTCTGAACCTTTTTTAATTTTTGTATTATCTAAATTACAAGGGACTTTGTCTTGTGTGATATTTCCAAGGGTCTGCCTACTAATGTTAGTATCACAATCATATAAAAATAAGACCTTACGATTTATTGCCGTCAAATTGTGTTTTAAAAACTCAAACCCTTTGTTTAAACTACTTTCCCCACCAAATTTAACTTGTCCGTTTTCTTGTGTAATACCGATTTCATCAATATCTATATTTTCCAACCATTCATTTTTTTCTTTTAAGTTAAAAGCTTTTTTTAAAAACTTAATATCTGTTTTTCCTTCAACAAGTATAAGTGGCTTTAATGTTTCTTGAATTTTTTTATGTAAATTCTCTTCAAATTTAGCTGTTTCTTTATAAATATTAAATGATTCTTCGAATTCATTAAATCGTTCTGAAGTAATATTTATTCCTGAAGGAAGATCAATTATTTGAATATTTTCAGCTCCCAATTTATTCTCTATACCTAAGACAAAAAGTGGTGAATGTGAGGTAACGATATACTGTATTTTCGGAAAAAGACTTATAAGCTTAGGCAAAACATCACTTTGATGTTTACTATGTAAGTGTGTGTCAATTTCATCAATAACAACTATTCCTTCTATATTTTCTAAGCGGATACTATTATTCATATCTTTATAATCCGCATGACGTATTATTGTAATAAACAAGTTAAGTAAAATCAGTTGTCCTGTAGAAAGTTGCTCTAAAGTTGGTACAACAACTTTTCCTCTACAATGTATTGACAATCGAGATTCTGCCGAATTTCGCCATCCCGTTTTTAGATATATTTCATCATTTTCTAAAACTGTTTGAAAAATTTTATTGATATTTCTGTATGAATGGTTAATAGCTTGTTTATTTCTAATTTCTTGATTTCTATCATCTTCACTTTTTATGTGATCTAGCTCAGCAGGTAAAATAGCGGAATCTAAAATAACATCTAGCATCCACTGAATATTTTTTTGAAAAGTATCAACGCACATGATTTCTTTATTTAGATTTCCACCATATTTTACTTCAATACTAAATAAATCTTGGTTTTGTGCATTTAAGTTTAACCAATGTGGAGTAACTTTTCGGAAACTTGGGAAAAAAGTAATAGTATTTAAAAATAATTTTTTTATAACTTCTTCTGAAGCTAAAATATTTTTATCAGGATTATTATCACTTTTAAATGTAGTTATTTTATTTCCATACAAATTTAATAATTCCTGTGTAAAAGATATCTCTCCAATTTTTTCACAATAATGTATTTCATTGTTAGATTGATCATCTATAAACCGTAAATATGCAGAAGCACTTTTACTATTATTACTGGTTGATATATCTTTTCCTGATATTACTCTAAAATATGGATTGTCAAGATTATTTGATTTCTTTACTATATCGTTAAATTGTTTTTTTGCTAATTCGTAAAAAGAATCTGCTATATAAGATAAAGTATATGTTTTCCCTGAGCCATTTTTCCCCACTAAAATTATTGGTTTCGGATTAAAGTTTTCTTGCAATTCAAATTCAAGGTCTAATTTCTCAATGGGCCCAATATTTCTAATGTGAAGATTTCTTAAGTACATTAAATTTCCAAGGTTACTTTAACTAGTTGAAAAAAATAACCTATCATATAATTCATCATAAAAAACTATGTCTGTTAAAGATTTTAAAATGTAAAGATCATCTAAAACTAAGATAATCTGGTTATCCGAAACAGTAGCCTATAACTCTCGTTTTTTTGTTCTAAAACTGCTAAAATTCTTATACGCCATTGACGTACCTTAATCTATGTTATTCATTGAAACTAGTATTTTTACCAAGCAAATCAAAGAGCTTGTGAACGATGAAGAGTATCGTCAGCTCCAGCAAGATCTTTTGGTACAGCCTGATAAAGGTGACTTAATCAAGAATGGCGGTGGAATTCGTAAAGTACGCTGTGCTCAAGGCAATAAAGGTAAAAGTGGCGGCATCCGTGTGATCTATTACTGGGTCACAGAAGATGATCAGATCTTTTTCCTGGTGGCTTATCCAAAGTCTGTAAAAGATAATCTGACAGACAAAGAGACCTCGATTTTGCGTCAATTAGTGAAGGAGCAATTTCATGGATAACAACTTATTTGATGACCTGATTGCTTCAATTAAAGAAGCTGGTGCCATTAAACGCAATGAAATGAAAGCAAGTCGAGTGACTGAGCTTGAGTTACCGGATATTAAACAAGTACGTGAGAAAACAGGCTTAACCCAAGCTGAATTTGCTGCACGTTTGCATATTAGCGCGAGAACCCTACAAAACTGGGAACAAGGTCGTCGCTATCCAACTGGCCCTGCAGCGACTCTAATTCGCATTCTGGATGCCCATCCAACCCTAATTTAAAAAGTTTAGATAATAAAAAACCCCAGCATCCTGCCGGGGTTTCTCATATTGGGTTGCTAGGTATGACTCCTGTCTTACCTCACTCTCCTGGTGCGATCTTTCTTATTCTTGTTGTTTGGAACATCCTGTTCTCTATGACTTCATCATAGGAAAATTCACCTATCCTGGATAGCCGCAAAGGGCCGAGTTTTATGTGAGCCAAAGCGTACAAAATAGCCTAAATTTTATCCCCAGCAATTGGGGATAGTTTTGGAACCTGGATCCGTATGAAATAGGCACTGATCGCCAAATTGATCGTTTTTTATCCAAATTTACTGGCAAAATGTTACAGATCTGCTTAAAAATTCACCAACTTATTACAAAAGCCATTTTTTGTGCATTTTGTGGTCAGGGTGAATTTTTTAAGTTATTGATTTAAATGTTAATATACAAGTGTACTTCGTATAAGCGCCATTATGTTAAATAAAAAAGAATTTTAAGAAGAAATTAGATTTAACAGTCGAAAATCAAAAGAATCCGAAACTGGTTCTTTACCTTGAAACCAAATACAATCTAAGGAAATTTGGATAGCCTCGATAGGTAAATCATCAATTTTAATATCTATTTTTTCTGCTAAATACTTTTTTAATTCAGTATTATTTAGATGAGTAGGTAGTTGACTGATTGAATAATATTTACCGTTTCCTTCTATCATATAAATAGAAATCGATTCTACTACTAAATTAGGACTACCTGAATTAAGTTGTACTATAGAACCTTGTTTAATTAACATTTTTTAGCCCACCTACTTATTGATTGGATAGTAAACAGATACATGAATACAATTTATTTTTTAAAAAATTATTCATCTCTTTCAGAACGATTTGATGAAGGACCATTTCGCTTCGAAAGAGTATATCTTGATCTTTATAGTCGAGATGAAGATGATGATACTGAATATGAAAATATAGAATTCGATGATGAAACTCATTGTTGTTTCAGTCTGACTATGGCTAATAAGATATATGAGTTTGTCTCAATTAATACAAATAAAAGTTATTTAGTTTGTGAAAGGTGTTTAGTTTTAGATTTTATTAGTAATGAAGAAAACATAAAAAAAGTAGAAAAAATTAAGAATGATCAGGACTTCTTAAAAGAAAATAATTTAAAAATAGGCATAGTTGTACAGTTAAAATCAAAAGAAGGTCCTCTTATGACTGTTGAATCAGTCATAGACAACAAGATTCTATGTTTTTGGTTTGTAGGAACAAAATTATTTAGGGGGGAGTTTAGTCCTTTAGTATTGGTTAGTATAAAAAAAAACAGCCCTTTAGAAATAAATAACCTTGAAGAAATAGCTAAAAATATGAAAACTAAGCTAATTAAAGATAGATATTTAGAACAAGAAAGTGCTGCTATTTGGTTAGAGCAAATATACGGTGAAGCTGCGGTATATATTAATCAGTACGGTAATTTGGCTATAAACAAAAGTGTTTTAAAGGCATTTGAAGAAATAACTTCAACAAATGTAGTTTGGGATAAAGTGAATAAGTTATGGCGATTAAGAGAAAGTGGTGATTCTAATCCTAGAGGACAGTAAAGAGATTAAAGTAACATAGAGGTGGTCCCACTTGTTTGAACAACTAAAAGCTTATTTATAAGTGATATTCTGCTCTAGTTAAGCTACCTTATTTTGTTGTGGTAGCTGGTCATAGTAAAACTCATCTGGAGTCATTTTGTCCAG
>NZ_VPEC01000078.1:0-6798 GCF_013417355.1 Acinetobacter sp. YH12255 | reverse complement strand
GTTCGGCTTGATACTCGGGAATGAGCGTATTTAAAACCTTTTGAATATTGTCTTTGTCCTCTATCTGCAAATTATCTCGATAGTAAATTAAGTCCTGTATTTTGCTTTCCATCTGCATTTTTTTGGTGGGTTCTGCATTTTTGGATATTCGAGATAATAGGAAGATATAACCGCATATATTTTCCCTCGCAATTTCATAATTTACGATGTCGAGGTATTCAACGGTCACATGTTTTAGATCAGTTGATAGGTTGTTTAATTTAATCATGGCTGAAATCCTGATTTTTCTAATATTGGATAAAGCTCTCTGAATTTTTCAGGCTCTAAAAGCATATCTGCTATACGGATAGCAAATTGTTGGTAGCTTTCTGTACCTTGTGAATATTTCCCCATTTCAGGCATTTCTGACATTTTATTGGCAAATAAATGGCGTTGTGCATCGGTCATTTTGACAAAAAAGTCAGGTGTGTTTGGGTCACGCTTAGAATCTAATTTTTTCGGCTGTGATTTTTGCTTAAACTTAAATGAAAAACCAATAATTGAACGACCACGTTTGTGTTGTTCATACTCTGCTTTTATATCTGTGTACTCATTAATTTGATCAATGGCAAGGTGTAAAACTTTTTCTTTAAATTGCCCCATTCTCTTGTATTCGTTGGGTTCTATGCCTAATTTTAATCTTAGCTCTTCTAGCTCTACCATAGTCACTTTGCCTGTACTACGCCATGCGATAAGCAACTCATACAAGCGTATAGCGTAAACACTAGTTAAACTGCTGACTTGCTCTAGTTCATAACTGGTGAAGTGTTTTTCTAAATTTGTAATCAACGGTACAACATCATCAGAAAACTTAATACGAACAAGAGCTTCATTTTCTACATAAGATATTCGTTGTACCCATCGACTTATTACATTCTCAATGTTGCCCTTTTGAGTCAGCTTTTGATAGCTAAATCTACGATCAAATAGGCTTTTGCAAGCATCTTTAAGAACTTTATAGGCTGTATTTCTATGAACATTGAAATGGTTGATATAGCTTTCAGCATGAATCGTCAAATCTTTATCATTGGGTGTATTTGATTGCCTAGCTTCAAGTATGGCTAACAGTATTAAACGTTGTTCTGATAGGTCTAAATTATAACTGGCATTTATTAGTGCATTATCTTTAACGACTAGTTCCTTTTTCATAAGCACACATGTTTTTTAAATATATAAGTACACTCTATTTTATTGAGTGTCACTTTGCAAGATAAAGGTGTACTTATTGCAAGATAAAGGTGTACTTATTGCAAGATAAAGGTGTACTTATTGCAAGATAAAGGTGTACTTATTGCTATTTTTATTCTTATATATCAATTAATTGTAGAGGCTAAAAATTAAAAAATTAAAAAATATTAAAAAGAGGGGAGTGCTTAAAACTGCCCTATGTACTCGCTAAAGCTCGTACTCTATTGAAGCTCGTTCCTCGCTTCATGGGGCAGTTTTTGGTTAATCCTGTTTATGAAATCTAAAAGCAAAAGCATTGGTAATGTATTCGCTTCGCTCATACTTTTTGAAAAGCAAAAGCTCCAAAGTTCGCACCCATTCGGGATGCTCTGTAACTACCGTTTAAAATCGAAAGGGAGCTTGTAATCAGAGAAAAAGCGAGGTCGAAATTTTGATGATGCTCAATCGCTCGTAGACACTCGCTCGGTTCTTATTATCTAGGTTTTAATTATTTACTGGAGCTAATCAAAGTTGTGAAACATTGATGAAATATTAGTCGTGGAACGTGAAGAATCATAAAAAAAGCCCGAGCATGACGTTTCGGGCTATTAAGTATTGACTATAACATTGAAAGATAATGAAAATATCTAAGCATTTCGGATAAGGTGTATTATGTTAATTTTAGTAGAACTAATAAATCTATATATTTGAAAATGTCATTTTACTCAATTAAATACTCTTCAGATATTTCACACTGTTCAACAAAAAAATGATCATGTGAAACTAAAATTACAGCGCCCTGATATTGGCTAATAGCCTGCGATAGAAGCTCTCTAGACTCAATATCTAAATGATTTTCTGGTTCATCAAGCAATAATAAATCAATACCATCAGGATAGTGACTCATTGCTAATAATGCGACTTTCAATTTTTCACCACCACTCAGTTCTGATAGTTTTAATAAAGCTTTTTCACGACGAATACGTAACTGACCTAACAAATTTCTCCACTCAACTTCAGTAAGATTGGAGTTATAAAGTGCAAGGTTTTCGATTACGGATAAATCATTATTTAATAAACTAAAGTTTTGATCTAAATACAAACATGTTCCACTAAAGAAAATATCATCACGTTGATGGGTAGAAATCAATTTCAATAAGGTTGATTTACCAATTCCATTAGCACCTTTAAGATGGATTTTTTCGCCAGCTTTCAATGCAAAATTAATTTTATTTGTTGCTGTATGGGGTAGCTTTAAATCATGAATTCTTAAAATCTCTCCTTGCTTCGTACTCTGTAAGTGGAATTCAAACTTCTGAGCTTTGATTTTTTCTACAATGGTCTGCCTATTAATCAGACTATTTTTCAAATCATCAGTTTGTCGAGTTTGTTGGGCACGTAGCTTACCTAAGCTTTGTCCAGCATTTTCCTTTTTGAAATCTAGAAAAATCTTTGCTTGAGAATTAGAATCACGAAGTTCATTGCCTTTAGATTGACGTTTATTCGCTTTCATTAAGCTATCATGTTGCCGTTGTTTTAACTGCTTTAATTCTTTTTTCTCATTATTAATAGACTGAGTTAATGCATCCATGTGTAGCTGATGCTGTTGAATGTAATGCTCATAATTACCTTTGTAGTGTTGTAAGCCTAATTCAGTTAAAGCATAAATATGTTGGACTTGATTGAGTAATTGGCGATCATGACTAATCAGGCATACACCACTAGGGTGTGCCAAAATACTCTCAATTAACCATTGTCTAGATGTTGAGTCTAAATGGTTGCTTGGTTCATCTAAAAGTAGATAGTGATCCTTTTTTAAAAACAAACGACATAAAGCCAGCTTTGTTTTTTGTCCTTCACTCAGTTTTTCTGTTGGAAAGTTCAAATCCGTAGGTAAGTCAGCATTTTCAAGTATATTTTGCCATTTTTGTGGTAAATCCCAGGTATTTTCAACTAACTCATAATCATCAAAACTAGCTGTATTGTTCTCTATACGCCGAAAAGCATGATGTAAATGATCTACCTCTAATGCTTGTGCAATATTTTCAGCATTAAGGCGTTCTAATTGTGCCAAATAATCATGTTGGATATTCCATGAAACTTGACCACTATAATGAATATCTAAAGCTTGGCTTTGATCTAATATTCTGAACAATAGGGATTTACCTAAACCATTACGTCCAATTAATGCAGAAACCTGTCCTGATAAAAGCGTAATGTTTAGCTGATCAAACATTTTCTGTGTAGAAAATTCTAAATTTAAGTTTGAAGCAATACATGCATGTTGCATAAAAAATTCCTCATGTAGAGGATATGCAAAATAGTGAAGATTAACTTATAAAAAACAATATATTATTTAGGATATAAAGTAGAGACCAAGAATATATAGCCACAAGTAGAATCTATTTTGCACATCAAAAGTTTAAAAATAATGATGAGAAAATGACTTACTTCATTGGCGTTACTCTTGGGAGGATGATTTGAATAAGGTTATTTTATAATGATAAGACAATCTGTCAAGCTTGTACTAAAGCTTCTAAAAGTTATTTAACATAATGGCTGTTATACGAAATTCAGTTGTCAGAAACCATTTATTACATCAAAAGTAATGAAAAAGTAAAGAATATGACTTATATTATCTTTACTTTAATGGTTTTTGAGTGAGGGAATCATGTCCGCAGTCAATTTCAATATGCGCTTAGAAGCAGAGTTAAAAGAACAAGTCACCCCAATTTTGGAAGACTATGGTTTGACTATGCCTCAAGCATTCAAACTGTTCTTGAATCAAATCGTTAAAACTAAAGCGATTCCTTTGTCTTTTGACTATGCACGAGAACCTGCTTTAACTCCTAAAGCAGCAGCCAAGTTACTTCAATCTTTAAAAGAGATTGAAAATGGCGAGTACACCGAGTACGAAACGGTAGAAGAAGCGATTAAAGCTATGTCGGAAGAAGCACATGGCTAAACGTAAGATTATCGTAACCAGTTCTTTTAAACGTGATATTAAAAGACGTTATTTAGAACTGGTTACGGCTGAATGGGCAGAAGTATTAGATTGTTTAGTCGCAAATAATCCTTTGCCTGAAAAGTATTTAGATCATCCCTTGAAAGGTGGTGCAGAGTTTAAAAATTGTCGTGATTGTCATGTGAAGCCTGATTTAGTCTTGATCTATAGGCTTGTTGGTGACGATATTTTAGAACTGCATCAGTTGGATAGCCATTCCGAAATTTTTGGATGACTATCGCTCGATGCTTTGAAAGATGGCTTTAGCCATGTTTCAAAGTCGGGCAACTTTGCGACTGCTGTCATTGATTCGGTGATGGCAAGAGCCGAGCAAAGTACTGTCTAATCATTATTTTGGGTCAATCACACAATAATCCTTATTCGCTCCGTGACAGTCATTTTTCATGATGCGAACGCAAGACTTCCCATTGCAATTTTTAATATCTAGGCTGTATTTTTGTTCTAGCCATGCAACGTCTGCTCTACGCTGTTTGATTTCGTCCATGCTCGGCACATATAAAAATAATGCTAAAAAGAAAACGATCAGCAAGCTAACAAAAGCACTGGCGTAGATTGCCATGAATCGCCAGTCAAGTTGATTGGTTGCATTGTTTAATTCCCGAATACTGTTGTTGAGTGCGTCTATTTGCTTCTGATTGGCGTTTTTTAGGTGTTTTTCGGTCTTATTGAGTACTCCGCTAGCCACTTCCTTGTAAAACGCTTCTAATCGCTTGTTATCGTCTGCTATGGCTTCTCGATACTCTTTCATAGATGCCAGTAAAATATAGAGCTGGTCATCTAGGTCGTTTTGGTTGCTCATCGGTACATTCCGCCCTGATCTAAGTCTTGTGATGCTTTACGGTTGGCTCGCTCGGCTTGCTGTTGCTCTAGTTTTTGCTGTCGTTGTATTTCGGCTTGGCGTTCTTGTTCTAGGCGTTTAGCTTCTTGGTTTTTCTGCCATTGCTCGAAGCCTTGCTCGGCACGGTTTAAACCACGCTGTAAAACGCTGTCTGTGCGCTGTTGCTGTTGTTTGAGGTGTTGGGCGTTGTGTTGCTTCACATGGTCGTTATAACGGCTGATTTCGGTGTCTATGCCTTGTCTACGGAGTTGAGTGACCGAAGTCCCCTCATGAATGGTGGCTTGTAGTCCATTGTTCTGATCGGCATAGCTGCGGTGGTCTATTTTTTCTCGGTAGCCTGCTCGCTCCAGTGCGTGATTGGCTAAGTCCGCCCATGTTTCCCGAATCTGTTTGATGTCGTCTTGGGTTGTTCCCATATTTAGGCTTTTGCGTTTGGCATTACTTAACTCAATATCGGTTTTTGTCGTCAAAGTGAGTTTATTGTCAGGGTCTAATTCAGCTTTTCGGGTGGTCAGCATGATATGGGCGTGATGGTTTTTATCATTTCCGCCTTTGCTGGGTTCGTGAATGGCTAAATCTGCGATCACGCCATAGCGATCAACAAGTGATTGAGCAAACTCTTTTGCCAAGTCCTTACGTTGATCAGCGTCTAATTCATCAGGTAGGGCAATGACCCATTCTCTAGCAGTTCGAGCATCTTTGCGGTTTTCGGACTGTTCCGCCAAGTTCCACAATTCGCTACGGTCTATTTCTATATCAAGGTTAGACACAATTTCGCTATGGGCGACACCATCCTTTCTCGTAAAATCGTGGGTTAGTCCTGTTCGTTCATCTTTGAGTTTTTCCCCTGCACGATAAGCCATAGATGCAACGGCAGTTCTTCCCGAACTGCGGTTAACGGTTTTGGTTGTACAGTGGTAAATCGCCATTAAATTTTCCTTGTGGCATCCACGTATTGATTACATTTCGGGCATTCTTTTCTAATAGTTTGAATGGATACTCCATTCATTTGCTCTATAAGAATTTTAGGTAATTTGTATAAAAATTCATTCCCACAGTTTGAGCATATAAAAATATGCTGTTCATCAATATTGTATTTCTTCATTTGCTTTACCGCTCTTGCTTTTGCTTTTGGGGTTAAGGGGTGTCCCCCTTACGCATCTTTTGACTTGAATGAAATTCAAGTCGTAAGTGCGCATTTCATGAAAAACACGATAGCATATAGCCCGCTTGAATTTCAATTCATAGGGTTTTATGCTTGAGTGGTTTTCTATATCCCGAAATTAACCGTTATGACAAAATCTGCTGAAAATATCGAAAAGAAAATTGAAGCCCAATTAGAAAAGTTGAAACAGTTAAAAGCTCAAAAACAGGCTATTGATGCAAGAGAAAAAACCAAGCAAAAGGAACAAGAAAGAAAGGACGATACAAGACGTAAAATTTTGCTCGGTTCTTACTTAATTAAAAAGATGCAATCTAATGAAGCCAATAAAGAAAAAATACTCGCTGAACTCAACGAATATTTAACAGAAAATAGAGATAGACAGCTTTTTGATTTGCCCGATATTGAAGCCTAATTTTTCTTAGCTGTTTGGTTGTTCTGTTCGGCTTGATACTCGGGAATGAGCGTATTTAAAACCTTTTGAATATTGTCTTTGTCCTCTATCTGCAAATTATCTCGATAGTAAATTAAGTCCTGTATTTTGCTTTCCATCTGCATTTTTTTGGT
>NZ_VPEC01000077.1:0-6881 GCF_013417355.1 Acinetobacter sp. YH12255 | reverse complement strand
AAACAGAACAGCAGATCCAAATCAAAAATAGCGCTAAAACGCCACCAATTGACGAAAAAGCCCTGTTTGAGGAAAAACAGAGGGAAACCCTTGGCAAAGTGCTAAAACGCGAAATCAGCGCAAAAGAGGCGAATCTAGACCTAGAATTTATGCAGGATGTTTTTAAAAAGGCAGAAAACACCTTGGGCAAGATGCAAAAGCATAAAAATGAGTTTAGTCAGCAGCTCGCCCAAGACATCGTGAAAAACAGACTGAAACAAAGTCATGACAAATTGCAAAGCCTGGTGGATCAACACAACGAATTAGGCCAGAACAAACCATTGCTGTTTGGAAAAAAAGCTTGGGAGGCACAACGTAATGCACTCTATCAAGAGCACAAGCAACTGAAAGGCAGACATGAATACCAGAAAAAAAATGGTGTGAAGGATTTATTGGAAAATGAAAAGTTCAAAGAACATGCCTGGAAGCAGTACCAACAACAACATCCGGCCAAAGCCAAGCAATACCAGACTCTATACTCAACCTATCAAGTCATTAAAAAATGTGTGAATGAGATCAAAGCAGAACAACAGCTGAAACTCAGACAAGAACAACAACTCAAAGCACAGCAACATGCACCTAGAATGAAATCTCGTGGCATGAGTCGCTAAACAGAGCGAGTGTCTACGAGCGAACTGAGAAAATTTGCCCTTTCCTTTCCCTGATTACAAGCTCCCTATCCATCAATCACCTGCATACCAGAGCATCCCGCATGGGTGCGAACTTTCCAAATTTGATTCTTAAATCGAGCGTAGCGAGAAAAAAAGTTCATGAGCGAAGCGAATTCCGAGTTGCTTTTGCTTTTTCTAAAAGTCACGAAAATATTAACCAAAAATTGCCCCAACGAATCGAGCGAAAGCGAGATTCAATAGAGTTTGAGCGAAGCGAAAACCAAGGGCAATTTTTTACTCCCTGGGCTTTTAATTATTTTTAAGCTTTTAAATGCTTTTAGAGAGGCTCAAGTCTTTGTAAATAAAGGCTTCTAGAGCTTATATGACTACGTTTACCTACCAATATGACTACGTTTACCTACCAATATGACTACGTTTACCTACCAATATGACTACGTTTACCTACCAATAATCTACATTATTTTTTTTGTAGATTTAACTACGTTTACCTTGCATTAATCTACATATTTATTATTATAGATTTATATTCATAAGTAATAATGTAGATAAATAGAATGCGGGACTTAGTAGTTAAAGACAATGCATTAATTAATGCGAGTTATAACTTAGACTTAGTAGAACAACGTTTGATCTTATTAGCTATCGTCGAAGCAAGAGATAGTGGTCGGGGAATCAATGCAAATGACCCTTTAGAAGTCCATGCTGAGAGTTATGTAAATCAATTTAATGTTGCAAGACAAACAGCTTACCAAGCGTTAAAAGATGCCTGTAAAGATCTATTTGTACGTCAATTTAGCTATCAAGAAATTAATAAAAGAGGAAATGTAGAGAATGTTTTAAGTCGTTGGGTCAGCGAAATTAGATATATCGACGATGAAGCTACAGTAAAGTTAATATTTGCCCCTGCAATCGTGCCACTTATTACACGTTTAGAAGAACAATTTACTAAATATGAGTTACAACAGATTAGTAATCTCAGCAGCGCTTATGCTGTGCGATTATATGAATTATTAATTGCTTGGCGCAGTACGGGTCAAACTCCTATTATTGAACTTGCAGAGTTCAGACAAAAAATAGGCGTTCTTGATGATGAATATACAAGAATGGGAAATTTTAAAGATCGAGTATTAAATTTAGCTATTGCTCAAATTAATGAACATACGGATATTAACGTCCAATGTCAGCAACATAAAAAGGGACGTAATATTTCTGGTTTTTCATTCACCTTTAAACTGAAAAAAGTCGTTATAGCTCATACTAAAGAGCAAACTGCTCTTGAGATTTTCTCAAAATTTACCGATGCACAGTGTCATCTTTTTGCCAGTAAATTATCTGAGCTTCCAGATATGAATAAATATTCTCAAGGTACTGAAAGCTACTCACAATTTGCAGTTCGAATTTCTGAAATGCTACGAGATCCACAAAAATTTGAAGAACTACTCCCCTATCTAAAGAAAGTAGGCTTTAATACAAAATAAACTTCATGTTCAGATTGGATGTTCACACGAACATCCTTGTACACGCACTGAGGGATTACATTGAACACAACAAAATTCAGCGTCATGGACGCAAGTAAAGCCTTTAAAAAATCACGTACAACAATATATGAGGCTTTAAAAAATGGTGAATTATCAAGAGATCATGATGGTCTTATAGACTTATCGGAACTTATTAGAGTTTATGGCAATCCAATCAGTGTTCAGTCCAGTACACGCACTGAACAAGTTCAGAAGGATGTACAGGTACACGTTCAATCTGAAGTTGAAAATGTATTAAAAGATCAGATTTCTTTACTCAAAAATCAGTTAGATTTAGCAAATCAAAGAGAAAAGTCTTTGATGCAACATATTGAAGATCTTACTCACAGAATTGAGTTTAAAGGCACCTTAGAACAGCCAAAACAAGAAAATATTAATCAGCTAAATGAATCTACTAATTCGAATATAGCAACAGATCCTCGGTCACAGGATGAATCAAACTATGACGGATTGACTACTCCTGAGAACAAACGGATCCCTATCCCTGAACATATTGAGCCTGAACCTAAAAAAAGGGGCTTCCTGAGCCGTTTCTTCCTTCCTTATGGTTAGCCAGCACTCCACTTTTTTGATGAGCCAATTTCATTGCCAGCAATGAAATAATGACTCCTCAAAAAACCGGATGATGTTTATTGAAACTGAATAAAATCGTGGAACATTGCTTATTTATTAAGCGTGGAACACTAAAAAAGATAAAAAAAGCCCGAACAGGGATGTTCGGGCTATCAACTAGAAACTACAGCATTGATTTCTAAGTGGAATTATAACGCATTTCGTATAAGGTGTATTATGTTAATTTTAGGAAGTCTTTACAGTTGGCCTTCAAGTAACTGACCTATTTCTAACCTGGTATAGCCACGTTCTTTAAAAATCAAAATAATTGCTTTTTTATAATCTTCAGAAGTAGAAGTCTTATATTTAGTTATCAGTTGATTCTCAGAATTCAGCTCTAGATCATTTTTGATGGTCAATACTTCGCTAGAGATCCTATTAAAGATATTTAGGTTAAACATACAGGCACTCGTCATCCGTTATAGCGGCCCGACTACAACAAACACCTGCCTTAGCTTAGCTAGACACCCTTGGCCGCAAGGATTACAAATTAGACAAGATTCTGCAAGTTTTGCAGAATTGAGAGCCTGAATATTCGACGAAATTATTGTTCACTTAACATAATGGCGGTTATACGAAGTACACTTGTATATTAATTTAAAAATCAATAACTTAAAAAATTCACCCTCATCACAAAAACCGCAAAAAGCCGACTTGGAAACAAGTCGGCTTTTTTTTAGGCGGTTTTGATAGTTCTTGCCAATAATTTTGTTTAAAAAGTAGTCGATTTTGCGATTTTTTAAATTTTATCAATGCGTGAATGTTCAAAATTATCCACATTTTTTGTGGATAAAATTTAGGCTATTTTGTACGCTTTGGCTCACATAAAACTCGGCCCTTTGCGGCTGTCCAGGATAGGTGAATTTTCCTATGATGAAGTCATAGAGAACAGGATGTTCCAAACAACAAGAATAAGAAAGATCGCACCAGGAGCGTGAGGTAAGACAGGAGTCATACCTAGCAACCCAATATGAGAAACCCCGGCAGGATGCTGGGGTTTTTTATTGTCTAAAATTTATTGATAATTAGTAATATATGAATTTTAGATTTACTGAATTAAGCCAATGAAATTATCTGACTTTTCTACTCAACGTCTTGGTGAATATATAGCTGGAGATCTCGAAGGCTGGCCATATAGACGTGGTGTCGATCTTGTAGAGTTCTTCAATAAAATGGGGTTTAGAGAAACGTATGGGCAAGGTTTTCCAAGCCGTGCCATTTATGCGAAAGGAAAAGTTTCTGAACTGAATGGTAAGCCGAAACTAAAAGATGCCATTCGAGAAATGCTTGACCCTAGGCTTTGGATTGATCTTACGTCTAAGGGGCATTCAGTAGAAATCTGCGCTGCTCAAGTTAATGAGATTTTAAATTATGACGGCTATGAAGTAGTTAGAGATGGAAATTTTTATAAAGTACGAGAGTTAGCTGGAACTATTATTGAAATTGAGAAGCGATTTGAAAAATCTGAAGAACTTAATGAACTTCTTATAGAAGAACAAATCCAAAAATGTAAGGCTAAAATTGAGGCCGAAGATTACTCAGGGGCCATAACTAATGCACGCAGCTTAATTGAAGCAGTATGTGTGAAAATTGAAGCTGAATTAGATCCTAATGCTAAAGGAAATGATGGAGACCTAGTTAAGATTTTTAATCGAGTAAGAAAGTTATTAAATCTAGATCCAAGTAGACAAGATATTTCAGACTCAATTAAACAAGTTTTGTCAGGGTTATCCAATATAATTAATGGCCTTGCGACTATGAGAAATAAAATGTCTGATGCACATGGTGTAACGTATAAACCAAGTAGACACCATGCAAAGCTAGCAGTGAATTCAGCGAAAACACTTGCAGACTTCTTATTTGATACAATGAGCTATCAGATAGAAAATGGGAATCTTAAAAAGAAATAATTTACCCTTAGTTTTTATAGAAAAAGCCCAATAAATGATGGGCTTTTGAACTACTCCCAGTATCGTAGAAACGAGAGAGCCTAATTTTTTAGTTTCATATGGCACCTAACAGTACAACTGCTTATAGTTTGTATTAAGCATACGAATTTTTATCTAATAAAAATTAGATAAGTATTTATTTTTCTTATTTTTATGCTATACCTATATTAAAAATATTATTTCTAATTAATTTAAAAGGGTAAACTAATGAAAATTAATAACTTATTAATAAAAAAAACTTCTTCTAATGACCATCAAGTATCAATTTTTTACACTAGATTTATCTATCAAGAGTAATATAGGAACTATCTTAATCAATTCGGTTGCTTTATAATCGCGGACCAACCGTAAAACAAATTATTGTTTTTTTATTAAAAAACAATGATTTATCAAAAAACATCCATTTAAGGATTCTGCCAAATGTATCTTCGTATTCATAATCTATCTGGGTTTGAGTATAGAAATTATATAAATGGTTATAGTGAGTTCATGAGAACAGAAAATATAGTGTCTATATCTCAATCTAAAAAAGTAGTTAAAAAAGTAGCTAGAAAATCTTATGGCTTAACAAAAGAGAAAGCCGAAAGAATTTCTATGAATACTCGAAATGCTTACATGATGAAATATCCAAATACATCAGAAGCATAGGCTCTATTTTTTTTAAAAAAATATTTCTAAATCTTAAATACACCTTATACTGTTGAGTTCATTCGAGTTCTACAGGAGGTGGTGTATTCCTAATTTTTTACCAAAAAATTTTCAAATTTTAGATTGTTATTATGCTGGGGCTAAAACCGATGAAGATCGGCATATCCTTACTATGATGGCTAAAGATTTTGAAGATTATATGTTTAATAGTGGAGCGTTTTCTAAACGATTCCATGAGTCATTTGGGAAAGATGTTCCCAATGATTATCCAAGGCATGTGATGGAAGCACATGGACTAGCGCATGTTCATATCTTTGATGCAGAAGCTATGACAGATGAAGCTATCGAAGAATGGGATAAAAATAATTTTCCTCGTAGGTTTATAGGACGCCGAGGGACAAGTGACTTATGTATGGTTTATACATTAGGTTCAGAGGGAACAGTTTTGTTATTAGCTTTTTTTGCTCCCCCAGCGCATGAAAAGCACGATGATTGTGATTACATCAATACATTGATTCGTGCCGCTAATGACTTTTTTCAAGAGCAAGATAATGGAGAGTATGTTTTACCAAGAAGTAGAATCCTAGATATTTTAGCTGCTTGATAAAATTACGATCATTTCTATTCTTAAGGTAGGTACACATGTACCTACTTTTTCTATTCACTTAACATAAAAACTCTTATGCGAAACTTAAAATGGAATCAGCAATTTTCTTTAAATCTTGATAAAAAAGTATAGAAATTGATTCTATAAGCTAGAAAATTTTCTCTGCAAACCTTTTCTAACTGTCGTTTAAAAATCTTTTTATAACCAACGATATTGCATGTTACTCCAGCAGCTATAGCAATCCATTGAGATACATTTTCAGGAAGAAAAATATTGGCTGATCTAAAAACTATAATCTCAGCAATTTCAAAAAATGCGTATCCGAGGAGGGCAACTATTACAGCCATAATTACATGCCAAATGATAAAATTTATTTTCATATAGCTTCCCTCCCAGTATTAAAAATTAGGATACAAATTTCTCTTTTAATTAGCAACTTATTACTTTAGTCCAAATAAATTTCGATCTCTTTCATCCGTCAAATATCGGTCCATCTGAGCGATCAATTTAGCCCGTGCCTGTTCATCTTCTTCAGTAATTTTCAGCATACAGGATCCAATTAAAATCTTACGTCTAGTATCATCCTTTCGAGCCTGTTCTTTCTCTTTAGCACGTTCTCTTGCCAGTGCTGCTTGTCTTTGAGCCTTTAACTGCTTTAGCTTTTCTTCCTGTGCCTTGATTTTGCTGTCTAGTGTTTCAGTAACGCTCATTAATTAAATACCATCATCTTGGGAAACCATCCCTAACATAAGCGCACTTGAATATGCATTCAAGGTGCTATATGTATAGTAATGTTTTCCTCGAAGAGCGCACTTATGCAAACTTCGTTTGCAAGTCCGATTGGGGTCTCCCCAAT
>NZ_VPEC01000076.1:0-6933 GCF_013417355.1 Acinetobacter sp. YH12255 | reverse complement strand
TTCAAATGGCGATTCAGCGTTTAATTGGTTTTGGGAAAAAAGAAGAGTTTAAGGAAATTTTGGCAATTTTAAGAAAGCAGAATCCTGATAGGATAAGGGTTCTGTGAAATTTGTCGTGTACAGAGTAAATATTTAACAATATCAATAGATTGATGAATAAAATAACTGAGCCATTTTTTTAAATAGGGTGAAATTTTGCTGCCTGGAAAAGCGATGGTATTTGATAGAGATGAGAGCAAGTGAATAAAGTTGTTAAAAAACAAATCGCTTTTTTGATTGTCCTGGTTTGTGGTGTCGGCTTCTATAATTATAAGACGACACAACCACGGCAACAGCCTGATGAATCAATACAGCGAGCTCAACAAAGAGAAGCGGAGTTTATGCAAAGAAGGGCTGAATATATTGCGAAACATGGTGAACCCAGTGCTGTTGCGCAGAAAATGGATGAGGCATTTGCTCACAAGAATGGTACCCAGCTCATTGAACCACCCTCTACAATCCTTAAGGACTGAATAAATTGACGATTCAATTGCTCGATCAAGCAGGGCAGCCAGACATTGGCTCATTTTAGGCGCTTGGAGCGAGGAATCCATCAATCTGCTGTAATTCAAACCGTCCGCTTCGACACTCACAAAAGTGCGTATTCTAAAAGCGGAAATTTTTACTTTGGAGCAACCGGACATTTCTATTTGGGGCTGACACCCGAATTTTGTATATGAGGGTTTATGTTAAATAAACGATATTTATTATTTCTTCAAAAGTAAAAAACTACCTAACAGGCTAATGCTGATCAGTTAAGAATTTCAGAACTAAAATTATGTTCAATAACACATAAAATTAGATCAATTAAAATTCAAAAATAAGGAAATTTAGATTTATTTTTAATCTAAATTTCCTTAACTGACTGGCATTAACCTAACAGGCGGTTTTTTATCACATACTGCTAATTATCAGTATTTAAAGCTATAAAATTTGGCGGTTTATCTATGACTTGCATATGGGAAAAAATCATCATTCCCGAAATTAAAAACATCAATATTGTTATTACAGAACTATATAATCGCATTCATTATTTATCAATCTAACTCAACTCTACATATTACCTTATATTGTTACATTTACAATAAAAATATGATTTTACTGAATTTTTTAATTAATTTAATCTTATTTTATTAGTTTAATAAATATATATATAAGAAAACTTGATTTTTACTATTTTTAGTGTATAGTTAAGTTAACTAGAAAAAAGTCTTGTTCCGGTAAATCTTCTTTAAGTATCGCAGTTTTAGTCATAATCCTTCGTTTTTTCAGATTTTAAGTCGCTTCTTTATTATTTCAAAGCTATTAATCAGTCAATAAAATGATTAAAAATTAGTAGGATATATTATGTCAAACTCAAATGTTGTTAAAGGTACTGTTAAGTGGTTTAACGAAACTAAAGGTTTTGGTTTCATTCAACAAGAATCAGGTCCAGACGTTTTTGCTCATTTCAGCGAAATCGCGAATTCAGGTTTCAAGACCTTATTTGAAGGCCAGCAAGTTGAATTCAGTGTAGCTCAAGGTCAAAAAGGACCGAATGCTGTAAATATTGTTGCTATCTAAGTAATAATAAGCAGTAATAAAAAGCACTCATTAGTGCTTTTTTTATACTTTAAAATGTTTTCAAAATTGAAAAAATTTCTAAAAAATAGGATATAAGTTGTTAAAAATAAATGATTTAATTGCAAAATCTAAAAATGGTACTGAAATTATTGTTTCATTAATTCCTCTACATAAAATGCAAAATACACGTCAAGGTTTAAAACAAATTGAAGTCGGTAAAAGAGTTCTACTGGAATCTGGAATCGAGGTTGATTTAAATTTGGATGGTCGTACATTTTACACTTCTCTAAATCAGCTATTTAAATTAAATGATAAAGTTGTGTATCAATAAAAATAATAAACATCAATGGTTTATGTGGACTTTCCACTGCAATTTTTTTTAAGGGGATATATATGTTTAAACAGACTCTCAGCATCAAAGACCAGTTTGGCGTTAAATACGCTATTCAAGCTACTGTGGATCATGATTTTGCCACCACCCAATCTCATTCGAATATAAAACATATCACCGTCGATGGTGAAGATATTCGACCTAGTTTTGAAATGCTTTTTCAAAGTACTTTAAGTGGAAAAATATTCAAAATCATCTAGAAATATAATTTCTATAAAATCCATAGTCTGGATCAAATATCAGAACCTGCTCGCTATTATGCGGGTTTTTTTATAGCTCATATTTATATTTGTAAGCCTCTGCTTATGCGAAACGAGAGTTCACAGCTCTCGTTTTTTTTGTTCTAAAACTGCTAAAATTCTTATACGCCATTGACGTACTTAAACCTATTTTATTTATTGAAAACAGTATTTTTACCAAGCAAATCAAAGAGCTTGTGAGTGATGAAAGGTATCGTCAGCTCCAGCAAGATCTCTTGGTATAGCCTGATCAGGGCGATTGAATCAAAAAATGGTGGTGGAATTCGTAAAGCACCTTGTGCTCAAGGCAATAATGGTAAAAGTGGCGGTATCCGGGTGATCTATAAAGCGTACAAAATAGCCTAAATTTTATCCACAGCAATTGGGGATAGTTTTCGCCCTGGAAGAGCTGATAACTTTGGGGAAATTCCAAAATTGAGCATTTTTTAATCTATTGGGACTTGCGCACTATTATTTATAGATTCTCTGTGGCAGCAGATGATTTTTATCGACGCAGATTCAAATCCCAAGTGCGACACATTTGTAGTTAGTTGAAAAAGTTAGGTGAACCGTACCGGGTTTGTCGGAGGCGAATTTCGAGTAATTTATGGGACAGTTTTGTCACTGCTTTTAAAATTATAAGCAATCGATTGGTAAGTTCTTTACTGTAGGTATTGAAGGTAATAATTGCAGAATCAGGCATCGGCTCAGGCGTGGATTTAGGAGAAGCTGTAATTTTTCGAAAAAGTTAGAAAACCACTTTAAGGCTTTCGATTTAACCTTCTTCCACATCAATAATGGCTGCATTTAATCCCAGCATACTTTTTGAAACACCACCACTTCAATTCAAACAAATTTTAAGAAAAAATCTAAAAAAATTCTCTTTAGAATCTATAGGAAAAACCTAATAAGAATCAAGAACATATACCAAATGATAAAATTTTAAATATTAATGGAATGACTTTAAATTCACTTTTATAACTAAGCAAAGCCACAATTAATCAGAAATTATGATAAGATCAGCTTTCTTAAAAAATGTATTTTTTATAAAGATGAATTGCTTAGGTAATTTTTACTGTCTTTAGCACATTTTATTATTTTTTCTTTTTTTTAATTCACATCCTATTTTGAACAGATTTTTAATCGCTCAATTTAGGATTGTATTTGCTTATCTTTATAATGCTTATATTTCAAATCCTAAATTGTGACACTCAAAATTGGAGAGGTAATTAAGAACTCAAAACTAATGGAGATAGCAATGGATCGAATTGCAATTATTGGTGCTGGCCCAAGTGGCATGGCCCAATTAAGAGCGTTTCAGTCAGCAAAGGCCAAAGGTCTACAAGTTCCTGAAATTGTATGTTTCGAAAAACAAAATGATTGGGGCGGGCTATGGAACTATACTTGGCGCACTGGTATAGATGAACATGGGGAACCTGTCCACGGCAGTATGTACCGCTATTTATGGTCAAATGGCCCCAAAGAAGCGCTAGAATTTGCCGATTATACTTTTGATGAACATTTCAAAAAACCAATCGCTTCATATCCACCACGTGCAGTACTGTGGGATTACATCAAAGGCCGTGCAGAAAAAGCACAGGTCAAAGATTTAGTTCGTTTCAATAGTGCCGTTCAGCATATTGCCTATGATGAAACAACGCAAAAATTCACGGTAGATGTCGAAGATTATGCACAACAACAGCATTATTCAGAACAATTTGATTATGTTGTCGTTGCATCTGGACACTTCTCTACCCCACGCGTTCCTGTTTATGAAGGCTTTGATCAATTCCATGGTCGCATTTTACACGCACACGACTTCCGTGATGCGCTGGAATTTAAAGGCAAGTCTGTGTTATTGGTTGGCAGCAGCTACTCTGCCGAAGACATTGGTTCGCAATGTTATAAATACGGTGCTAAGCAAATTTACAGTTGCTATCGTAGTAAAGCCATGGGCTTTAAATGGCCTAAAAACTGGTCTGAAAAGCCACAATTACTGCGTGTAGATGAAAATACTGCTTATTTTAGTGATGGAACATCTGCCAAAATTGATGCCATTATTTTATGCACAGGCTATTTGCACCACTTCCCATTTATTGAAGATAACCTACGCCTCAGAACACATAACTGCCTTTATCCGCAGGGTTTATATCAGGGTGTGGTGTGGGAAAAGAATCCTCGCTTGTTCTACTTGGGCATGCAAGATCAATGGTACACCTTCAATATGTTCGATGCGCAAGCATGGTTTGTCCGTGATGTGATTTTGGGCAAAATTGCTTTACCAAGCACGGCAGAAATGCAGAGCCATACGCAGACCTTACATCAAAAAGAGCAGCGCCTATTGAACGATGAACAATCTGCCCGCTTCCAAGGTGACTACATCAAACGCCTGATTGCGCAGACGGACTATCCATCATTCAATATTGATGCAGTGCATGATATTTTCATGCAATGGAAAAAGCATAAAAAAGAAAACATTATGGGCTTTAGAGATAAAGTCTATCGCTCAGTAATGACTGGAAAAATGGCTAAGCCACATCACACGCCATGGTTATATGCGCTAGATGATTCTTTAGAAAACTATTTGGAAGATGAAGCACAACGTGAAGCGATGTAAGGCTTAATCACAAAAAGCCACACAATACGCAGCAAAATAGCCAACAAGCCCCATAAGTTATGGTCATGGGGTTTGTTGTTTGGACTGCCACCACTCTCCGAGACAAATAAGGCCGTACAGCCTTTACGACGTAACAACCCTGATGAACATGAACCTCTCGAAGCAAAGAAAGAAATCCTTTGCCGTAAAGCACCGGACGTTTCAATTGCTTCGGTCGCTTTGCAACATGGATTGAATACAAATCTTGTATCCAAATGGATTCGCTTAATTGATGGTAAGCCAGGGAATGATCGCTCACCACTACCGAATAAACCTGCATTTATTGCCTTATCTTGCTCTGCACCATTAGATCCTACTCCTACTGACATGTTAACGGTTCAAATTACTTTACCCCACTCAAAAGCAGAAATTGGCTTGAAATGGCAAGTATCAGAAATATCTGCTTTAGCAGAATTACTCAAGGCACTTGCAACATGATCCGCATTGATGAAATCTGGCTTTCTACCCAACCTCTGGATATGCGAGCAGGGATGGATACGGTCATGGCTCAGGTGCTGAGAGCCTTTGGCTCGATCAAACCGCATTGCGCCTACCTGTTCTGTAATAAGCGTGGCCATCGCATGAAAGTGCTGGTGCATGATGGATTGGGCATCTGGCTGTGTGCCCGGCGGCTGGAACAGGGTAAATTTCACTGGGCTCAGATTCACCAGGGTGAAACCGTAGCCCTCAGCCCAGAGCAGTTGCAGGCACTGATCCAGGGTTTACCCTGGCAGAGAATTGGACGACAGCAGGTGGTGACGATGCTCTAAACCAGGCTCGTACATTCTGCTATTCTCCAAACGTTCTATTTCATTCTCTTCATGACCTCAGGCATACTGCGGTCATGAAAACGCTGCCTGATTTAAACCAACTGACCCATGAGCAACTGCTGGAATTTACCCGGCAATTGGCGATGCAGCATCAGTCTTTGGCACAATCAAATCAGCAATTAGATGCCAAAGTTCAACATCTGGAAGTCACCAATCAACAATTAGATGGCAAAGTTCAACATCTGGAAGCATGCAACCAACATCTCTCTATTCTCACTCAAAAATACGAGCATGAACTGGCGCTGTTTAAAAAGCACAAATTCGCCCAAAAGAATGAACACCTAACAGCAAAACAAATCCATCTGTGGGATGAAGCGATTGAAGAAGATATTGCCGCGGTTGATCTGGAATTAGAACGATTAAATGCAGGTAAAACCGATGCAGCGACACAGAAAGCTCTCGTCAATAAACCTAAACGTCGACCGCTACCCGATCATCTACTCACTCTCCGTATTGAGCATGAACCTGCATCAACCCAATGCACTTGTGGATGCCAACTCCGTCGTATCGGCGAAGATGTCAGTGAAAAACTGAATTTCAGACCGGCACAGTTCTATAAGGAACAGCATGTACGTGGAAAATGGGTCTGTGATCAGTGCGACACCCTGACTCAGCAAGCGATGCCCGCCTATGTGATTGATAAAGGCATTGCCAGTCCTGAACTGCTTAGCCATGTACTGGTATCGAAGTATGCCGATCACTTACCGCTGTACCGTCAGCGTCAAATCTTTTTACGCGCAGGTGTTGATCTGTCCAGATCCACGTTATCTGACTGGATTGGTCGCTGCGGTGTGGAACTGGAACCTCTGGCCAATGCCTTAAAACAGGTGGTGCTGCAACAGCGGGTGATCCATGCCGATGAAACGCCGGTCACCATTATGCGGATGGGTGAGAATGAGAAAAAACCGAAGAAAGGTTATGTCTGGGCCTATGCCACCACACAGTACAATCCAGTTCAAGCGGTGATCTATGACTTTCAGGATAGTCGTTCAGGTCAGCATGCAGAAGAGTTCCTGAATGGCTGGCAGGGCCATCTGGTCTGTGATGATTACAGTGGTTATAAAGCACGCTTTAAATCAGGCGATGTCATTGAGGTGGGCTGCATGGCACATGCACGTCGTAAATTTCATGAACTGCATGTGACCGGGAAAAGTCAGATCGCTGAACAGGCATTAGTGCTGATTCAGAAACTGTATGCCATAGAAGCAGAACTCA
>NZ_VPEC01000075.1:0-7082 GCF_013417355.1 Acinetobacter sp. YH12255 | reverse complement strand
AAACATCTGAAGCCCAAGTTTCATAGTTTAGATGCGTCTATTATGGAACTAGCAGATGATATTTCTTATAGCCTACATGACTTTGAAGACGCTATTTCATTAGGCTTAATAACTTCAAAAGAATGGAATAATTATAACGAAGGAAAAGAAAAGATTTTTAATGATTGTGATTTTGTCTTAAAAGACTTGAGTGATGAATTATTTAATTCAGATACTTATGATCGAAAATCTGCTATAGGTCAGCTAGTTCATAAATTCATAACAAAGATTGTACTTAAAGAGATAAAAGAGTTTGAAGAACCATTATTACGGTGGAATGCAGTCTTATTAAAGCCATTTGAAGTGTTAAGAAAACATATTTTTGACCTAGTCTATAAAGAGGTCATCAAAAGTCCAAATGTTCAATTATTAGAGTTTAAAGGACAAAAGATAATAATAGAATTATTCGAAGCCTTATCATCTGATCCAGAGCGCTTACTACCTAAATCAGCTCTTAATAATTATAAAGAAGCTCAAGGTGATGAGAATAAAATGAGAGTAATTTGTGACTATATAGCTGGTATGACAGATGAATATGCAACTAGATTATATGAAAAAATTTATGCTCCACATAAAGGCTCTATATTTGATCAGATGTGATAACTCATAAACAGCTCGATCCTTTGAAATATGGCTTTAGCCATGTTTCAAAGTCGGGCAACTTTGCGCTTGCTGTAGTCTGATTAGTAATGAGAAAAACCAAGCAAAGTACCGATCAACTAGTATTTTTTAGGGTCGATCTGACACCAGTCATAGGTTTTTTCTTTGACGTTATTTGGTTCAAATGAGTAACACGGCTTTTTCGTCATGATTCTGACGAGTGTTTCTCCATCATCAACTTTGATTTGAAGGGCATATTGTTCTAATGCTTTCTTATCTGCTCTGCGCTGTTGAATTTCATCAAGGCTCGGTACATACAAAAATATAGCCAAAAGCAACACGATAACCAAAGCCACAAAAGTAGTGGCAAAAAACAGGATGAATTTTGCATTTAGTTTAGCTGCAACTTGATTTAACTGCTGAATACTGTTGTTTAATGCGCCTGTATGCTTCTTATTTGCCTTCTCTAGTGATTGTTCAGCCCTATTAAGTACTCCACTAGATACTTCATTGTAAAATGTTTCTAATCGCTTCTTATCGTCTGCTATGGCTTCTCTGTATTCTTTCATGGATGCCAATAAAATATAGAGCTGGTCATCTAAGTCATCATTTGGGTTGTTCATCGTGACCATCCATCATTATCTAAATTTCGTGATGCCTTACGGTTTGCTTGCTCGGCTCGTTGTTTGTCTAGGTCTTGTTGTCGCTGTCTTTCTGCTTGGCGTTCCAGTTCTAGGAGTTTTGTTTCTTGGTTCTTCTGCCATTGCTCAAAACCTTGCTCGACACGGCTTAAACCACGCTGTAAAACGCTCTCTTTCTGCTGTTTTTCTTGGTTAAGCTGTTGGGCATTCTGCTGTTTTACATTGTCATTAAAACGGCTGATTTCAGTGTCTATGCCTTGTCTGCGTAATTGGGTGACTTTAGTGCCTTCATGAATGGTGGCTTGTAGTCTGTTGTTCTGATCAGCATAGCTGCGGTGATCTATTTTTTCTTTATGCCCTGCGCGTTCCAGTGCCCGATTGGCTAGATTTGCCCATGTTCCTCGAATGTATTTAATATCTTCTTGGGTTGTTCCCATTTCTAGGCTTTTGCGCTTGGCATTACTGAGTTCAATATCTGCTTTGGTGGTTAAGATAAGTTTATTGTCTGCATCTAATTCAGCTTTTCGGGTGGTGAGCATGATATGGGCATGATGGTTTTTATCGTTACCGCCTTTGCTCGGTTCGTGAATAGCTAAATCTGCGATGACCCCATAGTGATCAACAAGGGATCTAGCAAAGTCTTTTGCCAAGTCCCGACGTTGATCGGGATTTAATTCATCAGGTAGGGCAATGATCCATTCTCTAGCAGTTCGGGCATCTTTGCGGTTTTCTGTTTTTTCTGCCAAGTTCCACAGTTCATTACGGTCAATTTCAATATCTAGATTAGACAGAATTTCAGAATGGGAGACACCGTCCTTTCTCGTAAAATCATGCGTCAATCCTGTACGCTCATCTTTGAGTTTTTCCCCTGCACGATAAGCACTCGATGCAACCGCAGTTCGTCCCGAACTTCGGTTAACCGTTTTAGTGGAACAGTGATAAATTGCCATGCCTTCGCCTTGAGATGCTTTTGCTTTTAAAAATTGCGTAGCAGTTTTTGGGGTTAAGGGGATGCCCCTTACGCAAACTTTGACTTGGATGAAATCCAAGTCGTAAGTGCGCATTTCATGAAAAACACGATAGCATATTACCCGCTTGAATTTCAATTCATAGGGTCTTATGCTTGAGTGGTTTTCTATATCCTGAAATTAACCGTTATGACAAAATCTGCTGAAAATATTGAAAAGAAAATTGAAGCCCAATTAGAAAAGCTGAAACAGTTAAAAGCCCAAAAACAGGCTATCGAAGCAAGAGAAAAAACCAAGCAAAAGGAACAGGAAAGAAAGGACGATACAAGACGTAAAATTTTGCTCGGTTCTTATTTAATTAAAAAGATGCAAAGTAATGAAGCCAACAAAGAAAAAATACTTACGGAACTTAATGAATATTTAACTGAAAATAGAGATAGACAGCTTTTTGATTTACCCGATATTGAAGCCTAATTTTTCTTGGCTCTTTGTTTTTCTTGTTCGGCTTTATACTCTGGAATAAGCTCATTTAAGACCTTTTGTATGTTTTCCTTATCCTCGATCTGCAAATGATCTCGATAGTAAATTAAGTTCTGTATTTTGCTTTCCATCTGCATTTTTTCAGTGGGTTCGGCATGTTGGGATAGTCGGGATAATAGGAAGATATAACCGCAGATATTCTCCCTCGCAATTTCATAATTAACTATGTCGGCATACTCAATTTGAACGCCTTGAAAATTGGCTGTTAGGTTCTCCAGTTGCATCATTATTTAAATCCTGCTTTCTCTAAAATTGGGTAAAGCTCTCTAAATTTTTCAGGCTCTAAAAGCATGTCAGCAATACGGATCGCAAATTGTTGAAAGCTTTCTGTACCTTGTGAATACTTACTCATTTCAGGCATTTCTGACATTTTATTAGCGAATAAATGCCGTTGTGCATCGGTCATTTTGATAAAAAAGTCTGGAGTATTTGGGTCTCGTTTTGAATTTATCTGTTTTTTTAACTTAGCCACTTTAAGCTTAAATTTGAATGAAAAGCCTGTAATCGTTCGTCCCCGTTTATGTTGTTCGTATTCAATTTTATAATCAGAATATTGATTCACTTGGTCTACAGCCACATCTAAGACGCGTTTTTTAAAATCAGCAGTCATTTTATATTGTTTTTCTTCTACACCTAATTGCCCCCGTAACTGTTCTATTTCAATAAATGGAATATGCCCTACATTTTTCCATTTCATTAAGAGTTCAAACAATCTAGTGGCGTAGGTACTGGTAAAGTCGGTAGTTTGAGACAAGTAATAGCTTGTGAAATATTCTTTTGAATTAGCAACTAAGAGGACAACATCACTGGTAAGTTGAAAGTGTAATAACCCCTCTGATTCTGTATAACCGATCTTTTGTACCCATCGTGATTTCATAACGGTTGGTATATCGCAATCTCTTAGCTTTTTAGGACGTTTAAGGGTGTATTCCCTACCAAACTCCAAGCCATATAAGGTGTATGAGAAATAGCGTAAAAACAACCGTTCTGATGCTTCTTTTAATGCTCGATAAGCTACTGAGCCATCAACCTTAAATTGTTCAGCATATTCCCCTGCATGTATGGTGAGAACTGTATCACTGGTGATCTCTTGGTGCTGATTATTGGCTTTGACCAAAGCCAATCCAATTAAGCGTTGCTCTACTAGACTCAAGGTATAACTTGCATCAATCAGGGCATTATTTTTAACAACTAAATCGTTTGCCATTTTTTAATTTATCTTATATGGGACTTTTAAAATTAACATCAATATATGGCGTTCAATTATTGTTGTCAATAAATACTGCATAAACGTCCACATAAGACTGCATAAACGTCCACATAAGACTGCATAAACGTCCACATAAGACTGCATAAACGTCCACATATACAGTTATAAGTTAATGATTTTAAACAGTTAAATGTGTTCTAAAATTATAAAATTATAAAATTATTAAAAAGAGGGGAGTCTTAAAAACTGCCTATGTACTCGCTAAAGCTCGTACTTTATTGAAGCTCGTTCCTCGCTTCGAGGGGCAGTTTTTAACTAATTTCAGTACTACTTATAAAATCAAAAAAACAGGACTATGACACTCGCTTTACTCGTGACTTTTCAAAAGCAAAAGCAAAAGCAAAAGCTTCAAAGTTCGCACCCATTCGGGATGCTCTATACCTACCGTTTAAAATCGAAAGGGAGTTTGTAATCAAGGAAAAGACAGGGACGAAATTTTTATAATGCTCAATCGCTCGTAGACACTCGCTCGGTTTTTACAACATTAAACAATTGATTTAAAAAACTTTTAAAAAATAAAGTAAATATAAAAAGCCTATTCAACAATGAATAAGCTTTCAGAAAAACATTCAACTAAGTAATTTTGGCATGTAATCTAAAGCAACAGGATCTCTAGTTTTAAAGTAGGCTGTTGCACATTCAGGTATCCAAATATCATCAACAAATTTAATAAAAATAGGTAATAAATTATTTTCATATTGCCTAGCATCTACTTGATTTCCATCAGGAAATTTATGTGAATACATTTTAAATTTATTTTGGAGTTCTGGGTGATTTTCTTGCAGAAATTTTGAAAATCTTTTACCAACACTAACATCTGGTCTAATTTCTTTACCTGTAAATGCTTTATTTGGAATTGTATAACCTACTTTTTCAAATCGACCATATAAACGAATAAATAACTCACTGATTACTGAGAAATAACCTTTATCTGTTCTATCCCAATTGTCATTAAAACGAACAATAAAATTAGGTGTTTCAAGACGATTAATTCCAAAACTACCAGTTTTACGAATAGATGGTATTACTTCCTTAGTTACCCATTTTCTAAACTGCTTGGCTGAAGGTTTTTTACTTTGAAATACCAAAGCATATAAGCCACTTTCGGAAACAATATTAACTTTTCTTAACTGACCTGCTATACGGATTTGGTATAGCTGCTTTTCATCATCATCTAGTGATGAAACTGCACGAGGAACGTTTTGAATATCTAGGAGCTTACAAACTTCACTTGCGACAAACCAAACTTCACCTTCTATTTGAATGGTTGTTAAGTCATCTAAAATACGTTCATCATTTTCATATTTAAATATTTGTAATTGCATTTTTCCTCTGCCAATATCTAATTTATCAACTGCTTACGATACAACCTATCATATATAAGTCTACTATTGGTTTTCTAACCGTAATATTCAATTTCTCGTATAGCAGAGCATCATAATATTGATATAAAAAACATCATAAATCATTTTATTACATTAAAATTAATGCAAAAGTAAAGAAAAAATCTTACAATTTGTTTATATATGTATTGTTTGGAGCACTAATTATGCCAGCAGTCAATTTTAATATGCGGTTAGACACTGAATTAAAAGACAAAGTTACCCCAATTTTGGAGGATTACGGTTTAACTATGCCACAGGCATTTAAATTGTTTTTGAATCAAATTGCTAAAACGAAAACTGTTCCATTATCCTTTGATTATGCAAGGGAAATAACTTTAACCCCTAAAGCAACAGTAAAGTTACTTCAATCTCTTAAAGAAATTGAAAGTGGCGAGTACACCGAGTATGAAACGGTAGAAGAAGCAATCAAAGCAATGTCGGAAGAAGCGCATGGCTAAACGTAAAATTCTCGTTACCAGTTCTTTTAAACGTGATATTAAAAAGCGTTATTTGGAGTTGGTAACGGCTGAATGGGCAGAAGTTCTAGATTGCTTAGCAGAAAGTCAGCCATTACCTGAAAAATATTTAGATCATCCGCTAAAGGGTGGAGCAGAATTTAAAAATTGTCGTGATTGCCATGTAAAGCCTGATTTAGTCTTAATTTATAGACTTGTTGGTGAAGATATATTGGAACTACATCAGTTAGATAGTCATTCAGAAATTTTTGGATGAATAAATTATTCGTAAACATTAGATTTGTTATTTAATTCAATATCTTATATAAAGTAATATTTGATTTTATAAGAGTTTTTAATGGAACAGAATGTTTGGGATGAACGTATTTTTTTACAACCTAAAAAAAAGGATGATGTACGTAACGAATCGGAACGTGATTATGCCAGATTAATACATTCAGCTGCTTTTCGTCGTTTACAAGCAAAAACTCAAGTATTAGGTCTTGGCGAAAGTGATTTTTATAGAACAAGATTAACTCACTCTATGGAAGTTGCGCAAATAGGAGTAGGAATTGTTCGTTGGTTGAAAAAAGGAACATACGATAATAAACCCTCTAATGAGGTTTTAGAAAATATTTTACCTAAATCATCTTTGATTAATGCCATTTGCTTAGCTCATGATTTAGGACATCCTCCATTCGGACATGGTGGAGAAGTAGCATTAAATATTTGCATGCGTGAGTATGGTGGTTTTGAAGGTAATGGACAAACACTACGAATATTGTCAAAACTAGAAAAATACACTGAAAAAAATGGTATGAATCCAACAAGAAGATTACTATTAGGTGTATTAAAGTATCCTGTCTCTTATAGTATTGTTTGTAATAATGAGTCTTATGGTAATGTTCCAAGTACTAAGTGGTTAGCTAAGGCTAATGAACAAAAACCGCCGAAATGTTATTTAGATACTGAAAAAAGTTTGGTTGATTGGATATTTAAAGATTTATCATTAGAAGATGTCAAACAATTTACTAGTTTAAGTCAATATGAGCCTAAGAAACATCTGAAGCCCAAGTTTCATAGTTTAGATGCGTCTATTATGGAACTAGCAGATGATATTTCTTATAGCCTACATGACTTTGAAGACGCTATTTCATTAGGCTTAATAACTTCAAAAGAATGGA
>NZ_VPEC01000074.1:0-7196 GCF_013417355.1 Acinetobacter sp. YH12255 | reverse complement strand
GAGATCCATGCACGTGTAGCAGTCCTTAACAGATTTACGGAATTAGGTCGACCACTTACCCAAGTTACGCCTTAAATTTGGCTCAATTAGGGGCGCTTTGCATTTCAAATCTTTGTGCAACAAAGCCCTTTGTCATGCATTCAAAAGTTAATAATAAAATAATTATAAGCTAGAGGGTTAGCCCTCTAGCTTATATATTGAATACAATTTGATAAGGTTTAAATCCTCCGATCATCGCTTCAGCAATCAACTGGATAAATGCTTCAGTTTTTCCATACGCTATTCACTGATCAAGAGCATCGTAATAAGCCAATCGATTTTCTACAATGATGATACAGGGTGGGTAACCAACTTTTAATAATTCTAAATTTATCAAAAGACGTGATGTACGTTGATTGCCATCAATGGATGGATGCCTACAAAATCTGCATGCACTTTAGCTGCACGTTCAAGCCGATCCGGTGGTGGTTCAGCAGACCAATCCACTTAAGGTTGGGGAGGTTTTAGAGGCGCAGCTCGGAAGAACATCAGGAATTTCAGCTGATCAACCTTTGGTCAGTTGGTTTAAAATCAAAGCCTATAGTGATGGCACATTCAAATATGGTGGTCCCATGATGCATGAGGTTAAAGCGGATATCGGGCCGAGTATATTACTGAAAATAGACAGTATTGAAATTGGGGCAGCTCTTATAAAGCCCAGTTGCTGGATCGTATTTTGATGCTATCCAGATCTTTGACATGGCGGTCGCTTCATACAGCGGACTTTTAGCTCATTCATTCAAATGTTGCAGCTGCCATAGATCACTTTAGCTGAAATCGATAAGTGCTGGCTAAACATGCTCAGGAATCCAACATTTCATTTAAACTCAACAAAATATCTATAAATCTATGCAGGAACCTGTTGTAAATTAGACACTCGAAGAAAATAAATAAAGCGTTATCTTTCTTATTCAATATTCGATGCATCAACCGGAGATTCTCAGTTGCGCGCTGCCCGCTATAAAATTTTGCTCATCATCTTATTGTTACTGGCAGTCGGTTTTGCTCTGTTCCGCTGGTGGCAGGGGCCGGTTCTACCAAGCTATACCTTGAACACCATGCCGCTGATACAAAATGTAGTGGCCACCGGACGCGTGGCGACAGTCTCGCGTGCTCAGGTGGGCAGTGAAATTAGTGGCGTAGTGCTTGAGCGGCGGGTCACGGAAGGAGATCAGGTGAAACCTGGTGATCTCTTGGTGGTGCTGAAATCGGATGAATTACTGGCCCAAGTACGACAGGCTGAACTGGCACTGACTGAATTGGCCACCAGCAGACGACCACAGGCGACAGCAGAACTAGCCAGTGCCAAAGCACAACTGGAACAGGCCAGTCGTGAAGCAGCACGGAGACGTAATGCCGAAGCGGGTATCCTGTCGGCTGAAGAAATAGAACAGGCCTTAGAGGCAGAAAGAGTTGCCCGCAACAATTATGAAACCGTTCGTCTAAAAGCAGCGGCATTGTCTACGGGACAAGTTGAAGAAGCATCGCTTCGGGAACAGCTGGCAGTGGCGCAGGCGCAACTGGCAAAAACCAGAATTCGGGCTGCGGTCGCAGGTACAGTACTGACACGGGATGTCGAGCCAGGCGATCTGGTTCAACCAGGACAAACCTTATTTACCATTGCCTTAACGGGCAATACAGAAATCCGGGTGCCACTCGATGAACGGAATTTACCGCAACTGGCCTTAGGGCAAAATGCCACCGTGATTAGCGATGCTTATCCGGATCAGTCTTTTCCGGCCCGCATTAACTTTATTGCACCGAGCATTGATCCGCAGCGGGGCACGGTAGAGGTCAGATTAACCGTCAACCCGGTGCCAGATTTTCTGCGTCAGGACATGACCGTATCGGTCAATGTCGAGACAGATAAACGGGAGCGGGCACTGGCTATTCCGAACGATGCGCTTAGCAATATTAAAGGCAATAAGGCAGTGGTCGTGTTGGTACGTGATAGAAAAATCCAGCGCCAACCGGTGACTTTAGGTTTACGGGGTCTGGCCATGTCAGAAGTAACTTCAGGTTTGAGTGAGGGTGATCAGGTGCTGGCCAATGCCGAATCGTTACTGGAAGAGGGTGCGAGAGTCCGTCTCAAGCCACAAGATAGCTCATTGATGAGCTCGACTGACGCGACCGATAGCAAGAATGAATTACCGGTGAAATTCGATTGAAAAACTTTTTCGAGCGGCTTTGGATCGAATGGAAAATCGCGATCAGTTTTTTGCGCGAAGGTCGCGCGCAGTCCATTATGATCACGGTGGGCGTCGCCGTTGGTGTGGCGGTGATTGTGTTTATCACGGCCCTGATTCAGGGGCTACAGGCCAATATTGTCGAACGTACATTAGGTACACAGGCACATATCCGTCTGCTCTCACCCGATGAAGTCAACCGGATTGTGCCGCCGCCTGCCGGGACGGTGCAATTGTTACAGGAAGATAAACGCGCACAACGACTGCGTTCCATCAATAATTGGCAGCAGATTACCGAAACACTGGATCAGTTGCCGATATTAACTGCTGTGTCGCCTGTGGTCTCCGGGCCGGCCTTTGTACAACGCGGTGATGCGATTGAATCCGTGGCCTTGGTCGGAATGGATCTGGAGCGTTATCAGCAGATCATTCCATTGAAAGAATATTTAACCAGTGGTCAGTTACGTGTTGGCGCGGATGATGTACTGATCGGCAGTCAGTTGGCCAAAGATCTGGGGGTTCAGGTCGGTAGCAAATTGCGACTGGATACCGGTCAGCAAAACAGTGCCTTGGTAAATATTGCCGGCATATTTGAACTGGGCGTGCGTGAACTGGATGCGCGTTATGTTTATCTGGACTTGAAACAGGCACAGTCTTTACTCGGTCTGCCCGGTGGTGTAACTGTCATTGATCTGACCATTAACGATATTTTTGAGGCTGATGACATTGCGACCCAAGTGGGGCGCCTGACCTCATTAAAGGCTGAAAGCTGGATTTCAACCAATGCACAGCTGATGAATGCGATTACTGCACAGAGCCTGTCTACCAATATGATTATTGTTTTTGTCGCCATTTCAGTGGCTTTTGGCATTGCCAGTGTCATGTCCGTCAGCGTGGTACAGCGTACTCGGGAAATTGGTATTTTGCGTGCGACAGGCGCCACCCAGTCACAAATTTTAAGAATTTTCCTGTTTCAGGGGGCCATATTTGGTCTGCTGGGTTCGGTCGTTGGCAGTGCAGCCAGTTATGGTCTGGTCTGGGTATTTAATAATTTTGGCCCGGGATTATTTTATATCCCGATTTCGATCGAGCTGGTACTTCTGGCTTTATTGTTGGCGACATTAACAGGGGTATTGGCCGCTGCAGTGCCATCACGCCGGGCAGCGGCACTCGATCCGGTGGAGGCGATTCGTCATGTCTGAACCATCTCAAGAAGTCCTGCGTTTAGAAGCGCTGCGCAAATCTTATAATATTGGTCAGCCCAATGAAATTGAGGTCTTGCATGGTATTGATCTGTGTATTGAACGCCAGGATTTTGCTGCTCTGATTGGGCCTTCTGGCTCCGGAAAAAGTACGCTATTGAATATTCTGGGATTGCTGGATCAACCGAGTAGTGGCGAGCTGTATTTGCTGGGACAGCCGACCAGTGCCATGGATGATCGTGGCCGGACTGCATTACGTGGCAATAGTATTGGATTTGTATTTCAGTTCCATCACCTGATTCAGGCATTTACTGCACTGGATAATATTTTAATGCCCTTGATGATGACGCGAGGCAAACCCGGACAGCAAGGCTTACAACGGGCACGGGATTTGCTGGCTGCAGTGGGACTGGAAAAGTTTGCTGATCGTAAACCGAACGAGCTTTCCGGTGGGCAGCAACAGCGGATTGCGATTGCGTGGGCTTTGATTACAGAGCCAGCCTTACTTCTGGCCGATGAGCCTACCGGTAATCTGGATACGCAGACCGCCGCCGACATGTTTGAGCTGTTTCGTAAAGTGCATCGTGAACGCGACTGCGCCGTTCTGCTGGTGACACATGACCCGCGCCTATCCGCCACCTGTGATCGAACCATTAATCTGGTCGATGGCCGGATTGAAAGTGATTCTCATACGGTTTATCAAACTGAAACTTAGACAATATTTCAAATATTAAATTGACCCGATCCAGATTATTTCTTTATTAGTCAAAGCTGACTAGGGCTGAAACCAGAGAGCTTAGCATGCATTGAATTTGACCCTATAATCATCTTCCATCAAATAAGTTAAACAGACTAGAACTTGAATAATATTTAATTAAATATAATATTAAAATATATAATGATGAAAGTGAAATATGATGCATGACTTCCTGAGCGCTTTTCTCGGTGGTTTACTTCTTGGTGTTTCAGTGGTCGGCTATCTGTATATTCATGGCCAGATCGCGGGCATTAGTGGTCTGATTGGACAGGTACTTAATCCTCAAAGCATTTTCAAGACGCCAACTCTGTGGTTTTTATTGGGTCTCATCATCATTCCATTTGTTTATGGACTATGCATACAACCTGAAATCGAACTGAATACCAGTCCCTGGATGATGGTGATTGCGGGTTTACTGGTCGGTTTTGGCACCCGTTTAGGCTCGGGATGTACCAGTGGCCATGGAATTTGTGGCATCAGCCGTTTATCTAAACGTTCAATCTTGGCTACAGCCATATTTATGTGGGCTGGTTTTATGACAGTTTATGTGATTCGTCACCTGATTGGAGTGCGCTAAAATGAAAAATCTGCTGGCATTTTTATGGGGTGGTTTGTTTTCAGTCGGCTTGATGATTTCCGGTATGGCCAATCCTGAAAAGGTTCTGGATTTTCTGGATGTTTTTGGCGACTGGGATCCGAGTCTGGCCTTTGTGATGCTGGGCGCGATTATGGTCGCCTTTATTCCTTTTCAGAAAGCCACGCGAAATCCGGTAGCTAAAACTGTATTTCATGAACCGATCCAGTTACCGACTAATCAGAAAATTGATTCTAAACTGATGAGCGGCAGTCTTTTATTTGGTATCGGCTGGGGAATTGCCGGTATCTGTCCGGCACCCAGTCTGACACTCATTGGTTTAGGCCACTATCAGGCTACTTATTTTATTATGGCCATGCTGGCAGGGGTTTATCTACATCGTCAATGGTCAGGAGCATCATCATGAGTCATAGCGCCGTAATTCAAGATTTTTTTCATGAAGATAGCCATACTTTTAGCTATGTGGTGGGTGATCCGGCCACTGGAAAATGTGCGGTGATTGATAGCGTGCTGGATTATGATGCCGCTTCTGCCAGTACATCGACCAGACATGCGGATCGAATTATTGCCTATATACGACAGCAGAACTTTGAGGTTGAGTGGATTCTGGAAACCCATGTGCATGCAGATCATTTGACCGCAGCGCAATATCTGCATTCACAGTTGGGCGGCAAGATTGCCATGAGCCAGCATATTTCTATTGTGCAGGAAGTCTTTGGCGTGATCTATCATCTGGATATGAAACAGTTCAATCTGGCTCAGCCTTTTGACTATCTGTTTGCGGATCATGAAAAATTCAATATTGGTTCACTACAGGCCTATAACATTCCGACACCGGGGCATACACCGGCCTGTCTGAGTTATGTGGTCGGGAATGCAGTCTTTGTCGGTGATACCTTGTTTATGCCAGATTATGGCACTGCACGTTGTGATTTTCCCAAAGGCAGTGCGGCAACGCTATTCGATTCGGTGCAAAAACTGTATCAATTGCCGGATGATACCCGGGTATTTCTGTGCCATGACTATTTACCGGAAAGCCGTGATCACTTTGTCTGTGAAACCGATATTCAGACCCAGAAGCAGCATAATATCCATATTCACAGGGGGATGGCCAAAGCTGAATTTATTGAAATGCGCCAGCAACGCGATGCCCAATTAGGTATGCCAAAACTGATTTTACCGGCGATTCAAATCAATATACGTGCCGGTCAATTTCCTGAAGCAGAGGCCAATGGTATTTCCTATTTAAAACTGCCGCTGAATTATTTTCATGCCTGAATGCCTCAATTCTTAAAACCTGGTGATGAAAAGAGGATGTACACGACTGCATACATCCTCCAAGTTTTTAGTACTTCATTTTAAAGGTCATATCTTTGGGATTGTTCTAATCGGCTAAGCAACACCCTCGTGTCATCCCGCTCATCCGCTTGCTCTCAAATGCGATTAATGACGCTTTATTGATCCAGACTACTTCTGAGCATCCAGGCAGTTTTTTCATGTACATCTAGTCGCTGGGTCAAAATATCCGCTGTTGGTTGATCATTGGCGTCTTCAATCACTGCAAAAATACTTCTGGCGGTACGTGCTACGGTCTCATGGGCATCGACCAGTAGGCGCAGCATTTCTTCAGCTTTTGGCACCCCTTCAACCTCTTTAATAGAGGTCAGTTTTACAAACTGTTTATAGGTGCCAGGTGCTGCAAAACCCAAGGCCCGGATACGTTCAGCAATCACATCCAGCGCATTCCACTGCTCGGTGTATTGGGTCATAAACATATTATGCAGGCTATTGAACTGGGGTCCGGTGACATTCCAGTGGAAATTATGGGTCATCAAATACAGGGTATAACTGTCTGCCAATAGTCGGGATAAACCGTCGACAATCTTGGCACGATCATCATGCGAAATTCCGATATCAATTTTCATTGCTTTAGATTCTTTTTTAGAAGAGGCCATGCTCTTACTCCTTAAAATTTAACAACATGCTGTGTATTAAAATAAAGCCAGATGTATTCGAAGTCCGAGTCAAACGAGGGTTCGATCTTGATGATGACTCCCGAATTGAAACTTAATTTGCATCATCAATATGAACAAGCTGAAAGATTTAAGTGTTTATAAGTTATAGATATTAGATCAATAGACAGGCAGGAAGTTTAGTCATTATGTATAGCCTGCAGAGAGGATTGTAACTTTTCAGTTTAATAAGCTTTATTTTTCTTTATCAACCTAGCGATAATTATCCCAACAGATTTAGAACGTTGAAAAAAGCCTTAGCTATTTCAGAATGGAAAGGCTTTGTTGCATAAACATTCAAAAGCTGAGTTTTCCCCAATCCATTCAAATTTAAGTGACAACTTGGGTGTGAGGTCTACCTAATTCCGTAAATCTATTCAGAACTGCCACACGCGCATGAACTTC
>NZ_VPEC01000073.1:0-7404 GCF_013417355.1 Acinetobacter sp. YH12255 | reverse complement strand
TTCGCAAGAGATGCGATGGATGTCTGGTTATTTGTAGTCATAAATTTTAGTCCCCACTTGTTTTTAAGTGGGGACTAAATTAAGGCTTATAGGATGAATTCATAAGGTGTGTTCAGCGGACGCTTACTATGTATCGCCTTTTGAGTTTGAAGCAATGTACTATGATAAGATTAACCCGTTAGGTCAGGTGGCCTAACTTAAATAAAAAAGTCTCCGACAAACCCGGTACGGTTCATTCTGAAGCTCTTCAGCTAAATTGAGCAGACCTACTTTGTGTTTAATGATTTGATTGTTAGTATGCAACATAAGAAAGTTACCTTTGTTTGATTAAGATTTCGACACCTTTATCAAAACGGGTAACTTTCTCTTTTTCAAGAAGAATGTACGATCAAGTCTGAACTAATACATATAAACTATCCATTATTTGTTCTTAAAACTGACTGAAACTATCATCATTTTTTACAGATGGTTTATACTTTTCAATAACCTCTTTAAAAAATTCATCCGTAATTTTGCTATCTTTTTTCAATGCCATTTTAGCAGTCTCATTTACTATATATTTAAGATCACTAGAAGTGTAACCAACCGTTAAAATAGCTACATTAAAAAGATCTAAATCCTCAGAAAATGGTCTATTTTCGATATACTGTTTTAGCATATCTAGACGAGCATTAAAGTCCGGGAAACCTATATAAATATGTTTTTCTAATCGACCTGTTCTTAACATTGCTGAGTCTATCGCTTTAGGTCGATTTGTTGCTCCAATAATAATAATTCCTTTCTCATTACAATTTGAAATTTGCGCTAAAAATTCATTGACCTCACTTAGATGATGGTGATTCAAATTACCCTCATTCCTATTTGGTAACACAGCATCTATCTCATCAATAAAAATTAATGAAGGTTTTTCCTGTTCAGCTTCCTTGAATAATTTTGCAATTTTTTCTTGAGTTCCGTGTATATAAACACTAGCTAAATCTGAAGGTTTTATTTCAAAATATGAATAACCTATTTCTTCAGCTAAACATCTCGCAATAAATGTCTTACCACAACCAGGTGGACCATATAACAGTATCCCATTTAATGGCTCAATACCATATTTTTGATATTTTTCAATTTGCCTTAGCGATTGTATAACATCCACATCCAATTGCTTTTTCAGGTCACTCATACCTGCAACTTTTTCCAAACCTTTTCTCAATGGATTTTTTTCACTAGTTTTTTTTGAATTATTTCCTAATTTAAGCTCCTTATTACCCAAAATTTTACTAGATGAATCAAAGACTTTTAATAAATTAGCTTTAAAATCACTTATGCATTGTTTTTCTTTTATTTGGCTACCATCTAAAATTAAACTAAATATATCATCAACTTTTTCATATCTTCTTTCATAAAAAGATAAAGGCGTAGATTGATAACTCATTCGGTGGAGTGCTATTCGTTTTTTTATAATATTGGTTGTTTGCTCTTCCCAATCAATATCATAGTTCCAAGGATGAACACCTGTAATACATTTATACAAAACGACCACCCACGCAAAAAGATCATCTTCTGCATCAGTTTTTTTAATCACATTTGTACTAGATTGATATGCTAGAGCTATGTTTTTCTTTGAACCTGAAAAAAATTGAATAACTTTAACCAAACATAAATAACTTTGTTTTTTTTCTGAGCTGTAGTCCAAATATATATAACTCGGATCTATGAATTTATGAAGCTTCTTATGATGATCCAAATAGTCCACTACCTCTAAAACTGGCAATAAAATATCTAGACTTTCAGTCACTGTAAGCTTTAATTTTCGTTCTGTTAAATTTTCAAGTGATTCACCTGTAAGATAATCATTTAAAAAGTAATAATACTTAACCTCATCACTTATAAAGTTTTGTAATTCAGACTGTATCATCAAATTGGGATGTACTAACAAAGATGCTTGATGCAACTTTTCTTCTAATAAATCAATATCGATCTTAGATAGAAGCTCATTTTGAATAACTTTCATCAGCTTAAGCTCATGAGAGCTTAAGTCCACGACTCGATACACTTCACAACAATCATGCTCACCTAAGTACTTCTGTACTTGATACTGATTTTCAATCACCGATTTTTTAGGAAATGTACCGACTCGCTTCATTTTCTTCTTAACGTCTCAATAGATCATTATTGACATTTTGCATTGCAGCTTTACTTTCAGGGCTCATTAATTGCACAACCTCCCAAACTGCCTGCTCAAGACGATCTTTATTAGGATTCATATTAAGCAATTGTTTGAGGTTCTGTACACCACGATATGCCTCTGCACGATTTGTCCACTTAATTTCATCAAAACTTTCATCGAGATAATAGACAGCACCTACCCAGAAACTAATATCTTGTCCTTGTAGTTCAAATGCCATAGAAGATAACTGACTTTCTAACTTCTTCGCAGATTGAATATCTTTAGCAGCGATCACTTGGCGAACATGCTCTTCAGACTCTTCAACAAGGCGATTGGTCTGAGCATTACCATAACGCTTATTTTGCATAATTAGGTGATTCAGTGTTTCCTGAAGCTCTTGCTTCACTTTTGGCCACTCGCCAGCTTCTTCTTGCTTATCTAACTCAATCAAAGACTCTTGAAGCTTAGCTTTCACTTCTTCCTTACTTGAGCGTTCATGACCACGATCATTCAGAACTTGTTCTGTTTCATCTAACTGTTCGAGCTGTTTTTCTGCAACACTGTTACCTTCATTGGCAAGGCGTTGTGCTGTTGCTTTTGCCTGAACAATCTCTTTCTGTAATTCCTCTTTCTTCACGTCTTTTTCAATTGTCGGTTCAATGACAATATCAAAACTTTCATCTAAAGATGGCAGATAAACCGATAATTTTCCTCGGCGTGAAGCATCAATATTTAAGGTTACTTCCACCTCACTTCCCGCAGGAAGAAAACTAGAAATATCTTGACCCGTGATAGCAAATTTACCGAAGAATGTATTTAAGATGGCTCTAGATCCCGCATTCTCTCGACTCAATTCATAAATTGGTATTAAAAGTTGATCTTCTTTAACACCTGGTCGAATATCTTTCATAGTCTTGAAAGAACCTTTACCTTTAGCTGGTAAAGTTTTATTTTTTTCTAAACCTGCTAGTGGGTAAACACCCTGTTTGTTATCTACCGTATCATACACCTCAATGCCTACACTATAAGGTAGAGTTGCATTAGCAATCTTCATACCCTGAATAATCGTAATGGAACTTGGTTCACACGGTATATTTGAACCATCAGGTCCAGATAATTTAATGTTAAATTGGTTGGTTTTACCTTCATTTAACATGAGTTCTATAATTTCTACATCGCCTTCAACAATCACTTTCCCTGAAGACCAACCACTATCACCACGAATAATTTCTAAAGTAAACGTATCAGGCAAGTTGGCTGTAGACTGATCACGGTCAATCCGAATGCCTAAATTTTCATGCGTTTCTACAGTCGTTTCCGGATATTTCAGGCTTAATTGTGCTTTTGAACTATCACGTTTTTGTAGATCCCCTGGAATATCTTTTGTAGAAGCAAATAACGCAGCACCTTTTGCCACTGCTGTCATCGGGTCAATATTTGTATCAACCTTTTCTGTAATTTGCTCTTTTAACATGCGGCGCAACGTTTGTTGGAAAGTTGGACCACCAACGAGGATAAGAGACTCTAAATCACGGCCACTTAAATTATTACGTTTTAATACATCTTGAACGATGTCAATTGCACGTTGGAAAATTGGACTGACGACTTTTTCATACTGCTCCAAACTAATATCAAGATCAGCTTGAATTTCTTCCCCATCATCATCTTCACCCAAATCCTCTAAGAAATAACTCCATTTCTCTTTAGAGGATAAAGCGATTTTTGCTTCTTCAGCATATATTTTTAATGCATCTTGAAGGAGTTTTTTAGTACTTTCATTTTCAAGAGTATCCGATAACTCACATTGCTTTTGTAATTCTGGAATTAAGAGCTGATCAACAATCGCATTATCAAGATTTTTACCACCGAGATGATTATCACCTTCAGTATCCACCACTTTCATAATGCCTTCTTCAACATGCATTAATGCAGCATCAAAAGTTCCTCCACCAAAGTCAAATACTAACCAATAGCCTGTAGTAGCGTTGGCTTTAACTCCATAAGCGATTGAAGCAGCAATGGGTTCCTGAAGTAATTCACAATAACTAAAACCAGCCAATTCAGCCGCACGTTGTGTTGCATCTAATTGGCTTTGCCTAAACATTGCAGGTACTGTAATTACAGCAGATGTGACTTCCTCATCACGAATATAACCTTTCAGTTTTTTCAATACCTCAGCAGATAATTCTTCCGAAGTATAAGATCGTTGCATATTTGAAGAAGTATATTGGTGGTCCGTCCCCATGGTTCTTTTAAATTCTTGATAACCATTTGGCTCAGCTTTTTTTCGATTTCTATGAAAACTAACGGATTCTCTCTCTAATGCATTTTTTGCGCTCAATCCTACAAAAACAGCTTGTTTTTTATTAAAAGAAACTATAGATGGCGTTGTATCCATCTGATTATCATCACTTTTTATAATAAATGCTTCACCATCCTCCATACGAGCAATCGCTGAGTTTGTTGTTCCTAAATCAATACCGTAATCAATCTTTTGACGCATTTTTATAGTTCCTTAACCTACACTAACTTCTACATCTGCCATACGAATCATCACCCCATTAAAATTCACTTGTGGAACAATAACCTTCGTTATAATACTTTGACCATTTTCTAGTTCATCACTTGGTATGACCTGAGCTTTGATCGACATATTTTCTATATATTCAGCACCAGTATGATCAATAATTTCATAGCCTTGCTCAGATAACTCATCTTCTAGCCGTTCTAATGACTTACTGAGAGGCTTCAATCCTTTAGTATCTTCAGGCAATGCTGCAAGACGTTTACGCATACGATGAATTTCATCCGCCAATTTTAGAGGTAGACTATGATCCGGTTCGCTATTCTGTTGAACCATAGGTGTAACTTTGGCTTGTTCTTTAAGCTGAATTAAAACTTCATGTAAGCGGTCAGCAAGTTGAATGTCAGACTTCACAATATTTTCTTCAGTTTGCCGTACATTATCTAAAGCTAGTTTCACTTGAGAAGACAGATCCTCGCTTGATTGATTCTGTCTTTTTCTGAGTAAGAAGTAGCTTGCAGCAATTAAAGCTAATGCTAAAAACAACCCGATCAGTGCTGCGATTGTTCGAGTAGCAATACTGTCATTAATTGTTGCAGCAGTATCTGCCGTTGTTTTATTGAGCTGATTTAATTTTTCAACAGTTTGTGTATGTGCTTTTATACTATCCTGCAACTTAGTTTCTAGAATTTTTAAATCATCATTCAGAGTTTTAATTTGCAGCTGGTGTTGTTCATCCTGCTCAGTAATTTTTGAAATTAATGCTTTTTGCTGTTTAAGACTCTCTGCTTTTATCTGATTAATTTGTTCTAATGCCTGCTTGTTTAAATTTTCAAGCTCGCCAAATTTAACACGTATATCCTGTGGAATTTGCTCATTAGATGCTGCTGAAGCATGCCCTAACATCCCACCCAATACTATAAGTACAGCTATTCTTTTCATTGAATTCTTCATTTTTAAATACTCAAACCTTAATTTCTTTTAGGCATGATCATATTAAGTACGATATATGCAATTACACCTGGCCAAATAGATGTAAATACGCTAACTACAACAAACAAAATTCTTAGAAAACCAGCATTCCATCCCCAAAGTTCAGCTAAACCACCTAGTGCCCCACTAAATACAATATCTTTATCTGACTTATAAAACCCAGGCTCTTGATAGGATGATGGTTCATATTGATGATTATTTTGGGTTTTCACGAATTTATTAATAATATTTTCAAACTCTTCAATCTGTTCTTTAATATTTTTATAATTCCGTTCAACTCGATCCTCCACCTCAGGCACAAGTTCGAACGTTCTCATTATTTCTATTAAGCTACATACAGGCTTAGCCACACTCAGGAAATATGCTATATCTTGGTGGTTTTCCAATCTATTATGTGCATCATTAAATTCATCAATTAAAAAGTTCAAAATTTTCGTCACACAATAAGAAGATACTTTGTAATACATGTCATCATGTATATCTATCTGTTTTAATTCTTGTTTAAAGATATTTAAAATTTTTCTAGCATCTTCGATTGAATTAATGTCTCTTTCCATATACTCAGCGATAGATGAGTAGTTTTTTGAAAATTTATCATTTTCAATTAAATCTATTAGTTGTTCTTTATTTACCTTTACCTCTTCAGCAACCTGTCCATAAGATGGTAATTGTTCTGCCCATGTAATTAAATCATAGGCTAAATCACGATTATCTAGCTTATTATTTGCATATAGGGAACACTTTCTAACCTCTTCTACATACTCATTAAGAATATTTTGTATTTTATAATTTTCCGAAAATTCATCTATTTCATAAATCAGGTCTTCAACTTCTTTCAAACCATTATATTGATTTATAAAACTTGAATTTTCAGTATCCCTCAACTGCTGACTCTTTTGGATCGCAGTTTCTATCTGATTAATACAAAGTGCAAATAACTTTGTCTGTACATAGTCTTGTGCACTTGTTGAAAATGTCCAAAACTCATGTAATAGGCCAATACCATATGCACCATAAGGTTGCTCTTCTAAATTACTTATGAATTTAAGAATCTCATCTATAATTTTTTTATTTATTTGTTCTATATCAATTTTTAAATTACTTTCCCCAAATATAAATCCTTGAACATCCTGAAAATGGTCATCTGTTAAATATCCTAAATCTTTCAACGCTGATTCAAAATTGTCAGTATCAAAATTTGAACCTTGGCACCAAAATAATGAAATAACAGCTCGATTAAGTCGCCATGAAAATTTAGCATCATTTTCATTTTTACTAATTTGCTGATCCCATATTTCGAAAGCTTTTTGAACTTGATTGTTTTCAATACATTCAATTGCTAATTCATCAACACTATCAACTTTTGCAAACCAGAAGAAAGCGTATACCAATTTGTCAGTATCATTTTCTATATCTTTCGCAGCTTGCTGAATCGTATCTACTGTTCTTGTAAGAGGTGCTATTTCAGTTAGATCAAGGGAATATTTTTTTGGCTTACCAAACTCAGCAAATGTTTCTAAATCAGCTACTCTTTTTGCTACTTCTCTTGATGAAGCATTTGCAGTAAGCCCCAAAATACGGTAAGGATTATTAATTACGAACTGAACCGTACCGGGTTTGTCGGAGACTTTTTTATTTAAGTTAGGCCACCTGACCTAACGGGTTAATCTTATCATAGTACATTGCTTCAAACTCAAAAGGCGATACATAACCCAGTGCACTGTGTACA